>NZ_JBICJO010000020.1:0-159034 GCF_043103185.1 Shewanella sp. YQ_9 | reverse complement strand
TTTATTGCCATCAGGCAGGAATAAATTGCCGCCGACGCCAGAGGAAGTGCAGCCCCAGGCTCAGGCTACGCGCCAGCATAAAGGCGCTCATGGCGGCCCATAGAGCATGGTTACCCAAGGGTTGCAACATGAACCAGACCGGGAAAAATACTGCCAAACTGGCGAAAATCATGCTGTTACGCATCACTTTACCCTTGGTGGCACCAATATAGACACCGTCAAATAGATAGGAAGCAAATGCCAGCAGCGGCAGGGCGATAAGCCATGGCAGGTAGATCAATGCGACCTGACGCACCTCGGGAATATTGGTCAGCATGCCGATGAGCTGCTCACCGAAAATCCAGAAACAGCCGCTGAACCCCAGCGCTATGATGGCCGACCAACTAAAGGCCAGGGAAACCGCCTGTTTGAGCGCATCCAGGTGTTTTTGACCCGTGGTGCGGCCCACTTCGGCCTCGGCATAGTAGGCGATGCCATCCAGGGCGTAGGAGATCAGCAGCAACATATTCAATAACACGGCATTGGCCGCGACAGTTTCATCGCCGAGCCCGGCACCCTTGAAGGTCATAAAGGCGAAGGTGGCCTGCAAACACAAGCTGCGGATAAAGATATCCAGGTTCAGGCTCAAGAGGCGACCAAAGTCGCGGGGATGTAACTGCCCGAGCAGCTCAGCAATAGGCGGCACATTGAACAGTTTTAACTGGCGCAACACCATGGTGCAGGCTACTGCGCAAGCGGTCATATCGGCGATGACGGATGCCAGGGCCGCGCCTTCTACGCCCCAACCCAAACCTATAACAAACAGCAGATCCAGAGCTATATTGGCACAGTTGGCGATGATCAACTGCCACATGGCGGCCTTGGGTTGCTGACGGCCCAGCAACCAGCCAAGTAGAGCCAGGTTCAGCAATGCAAACGGGGCCGACCAGATACGAATGGAAAAGTAGCTCGCGGCGTAGTGGCTGACCTGCTCACTGGCATCGGATAAACTGGCAGCCAGGCTGAGTATCGGCCCTTGCAACAGCAGAGCCATCAAGCCGAGGAAAAGTGCCAGCGTGCCGGCCTGCATCAACAGCTGCAGTTGCCGAGGCTTGTCATCGGCGCCATAGGCTTGGGCAACCATGCCCGTGGTGGCCATACGCAGAAACCCTAGCAACCAGAACAGCAGTGTTATAATGGTCGAACCAACGGCGACGCCCCCGAGATAATAGGCGTCACTCAAGTGCCCTATGACAGCCGTATCCACCAGACCCAGTAGCGGCACAGTTATGTTGGACAGTATCATTGGAAGCGCCAGCGCAAACAGCTGGCGGTTTTTTTGCCTGTCGAACAGGCCAATGCTGGTGGTCATAATTTCTCAGAGGTTAATGATGTTGAAAAAGCTGTGCTTTTTGCTCTGCAGTTGTCTTGGGCTAATAAGTTCACCCGTCCTGGCGGCAGTCATTCTACAGTATCACCATGTTTCTGACAGCTCGCCGGCCAGTACCAGTGTGACTCCGGCCCAGTTTCGGGAGCAGATGCAGTATCTGGCGGATCATGATTTCAATGTGGTGCCGCTGACCCAAGTAATAGAGGCGATTCGTCAGTCCAAAACGCTGGCACCGAGAACGGTTGCCATCACCTTCGATGACGGTTACCTCAGCATTGCCGAGGCCGCTCACCCAATACTGAAAGAGTTTGGCTTTCCCTACACACTGTTTGTGGCGATAGAGCCGATAGAAAAGGGTTACCGTGAGATGATGAGCTGGGAGCAGCTCAGAACACTGGTGGCAGAAGGCGCCGAGATTGCCAACCACAGTTGGGGGCATGAGCATCTGATCCGCCGCAATGCCACCGAAACCGAGGAGCAGTGGCTGGCGCGAATCGAAGCCAACCTGCTTGAGACCGAGGCCCGAATTGCCAAAGAAACCGGCGACAACCTGAAGATACTCGCCTATCCCTACGGCGAATATAACAGCCAGTTGGAGGCCTTGTTGCAGCGTCTTGGATTTGTTGGCTTGGGGCAGCAGTCCGGTGCGGCAGGCCCTCACTCTGCTTTGACCTCTTTGCCGCGTTTCCCCGTGGCCGGTGCCTATGCCGATATGAATGCTCTCAAGGTGAAACTGCATAGCCTGAATATGCCGGTGCAGGCCATCTCCCCCAGTAACCCTGAGTTACCCATGGGTCAGTGGCGGCCCGAACTTGAAGTGACTCTGGACATGAGCGATATCAATCAGTCGCAGCTCATGTGTTATGTACAGGGGCAGGGCGCCAAGAAACCTCAATGGTTGTCGGCGAATCGTTTCCGTATTCAGGCTGAACTGGACTTGCCTCCGGGGCGATCCAGATACAACTGTACCGCCCCCAGCAAACGTCACGGCAGCTATTATTGGTTTTCCCAGGCATGGGTTAGGCCAAAGGATGACGGCAGCTGGGTCAAGGAGTAGTCAGTAATTTCAACAGCCTGGCCGGGATATTCGCCAGTGGCAACTGCTCGTTGCAGGCATTGAGTGCCACTGCCGAGCCAGGCATACCCCAAACCACAGAACTGGCCTCATCCTGGGCTATGGTGTGGGCTCCCGCTTGATGCATTTTCAGCAGGCCGGCCGCACCGTCTTTACCCATGCCCGTGAGTATCACCCCTATCGCCGACTTAGCGGCAATCTCGGCAATGCTGTTGAACAGCACATCCACCGAGGGCTTATGGCGGTTGACGGTTTCCGTGTCCAGCAGTCTGGTGTAGATATGGGCCCCACGGCGCTCGAGTACCAAGTGGGCATGGCCCGGTGCCAGATAGGCAACGCCCTGACTCAATCTTTCCCCGCCCTGAGCCTCTATCACTTCCATTCTGGCGTGTTGGTTGAGTCGGCGGGCAAATGAAGCGCTGAAGGCCGCGGGAATATGCTGGGCTATGACTATGGGGGGGGTATTGGCCGGCAGTGGTGCGACTACCCGTTGAATGGCCTCAGTACCGCCGGTGGAAGCGCCTATGGCTATGATACGGTTTTTGAGTTTGGCATCACCGCTCAGTGGTGCAGTGCTGCCTTGTTGAGGGGTGACATGGCTGGCGGCAGCCAGATGCACCTTATCGATCAGCTCTTGCTGATAGTCCAGAAGCCTATTGGTCAAGTCCTGTTTAGGCTTGGCGATAAAGTCGACCGCCCCGAGGGATAAGGCCTCCAGGGTCACGTCGGCGCCGCGCTCGGTCAAGGACGACACCATCACTACAGGCATGGGCCTTAGGCGCATCAAGTTGCGCAGAAAGGCCAGGCCATCCATCTTGGGCATTTCCACATCCAGGGTCAGTACATCCGGCTGCAGCGCTTTAATCATCTCTCTGGCTTCGTAGGGGTCCTCGGCGCAGCCGACGACATCTATGTCTTGGGCCTGGCTGAGCATATGACTCAGCAACTGGCGTACCAGTGCCGAGTCGTCAACAATCAGAACTTTTACCATGATCAGTATGGCTCCTTGCTTCCTGAGACATGGGACAGTCGCGGCAGAGTCGAATCCTGATGCCGCAGGCGATAAGTGGTTTGAGCGACGGTTTCAAACTCACGGGAGATATTGGTCAGGCTTTCTGAGTGACCGATAAACAACACACCATCATCGGCCAGGAGTTTTCTGAAACCGGCCACTATCTTCTGCTTGGTGCTCTGGTCGAAATAGATCAGCACATTACGGCAGAAGATGGCATCGAATGGGCCCTGCATCGGCCAGGGCTCCAGTAAGTTGAGCTGCTTGAAGAAGAGTAATTTTTTGATCTGGTTGCTAATACTAAACTCTTCCGCTGCGCCTTGCAGATAGTGGTGCCACCGTTCAGGGATGGCCTCCATTCCGGCCAGGGGATAAACTCCGGCTTCGGCTCTGGCCAACACATTGGTATCGAGATCGGTTGCCAATATTTTCAGGTCCCAACCCGAGGCGGCGGGAAAGTGCTCTGCCAAGGTCATGGCTATGCTGTAGGGCTCTTCACCGCTGGAGCAGGCTGCCGACCAAACTCTCAGCCTGCGTTGCTTGCGCTGCTGCCAATAGGGCACCAGCTCGGTTTCCAGAAAGTTGAAGTGGTGCCGCTCACGGAAAAAGGAGGTCAGATTGGTGGTCAACGCGTTGATAAATGGCGCCAGTTCCAGAGGGTCGCTTTGCAGCTTGAGGCAGTATTCCCCGAAGTTGGCCAGCCGCAACAATCGCAGCCGGCGGCTGAGCCTGGAATACACCATATGGCGCTTGCGCTCGGGTAACACTATCCCTGTGTGTTGGTAGGCCAGCTCGCGGATAATGCCGAAATCCGCGGCTGTCATCGGGAATACCTTCTCTTCATCGAAGCTCAATCAGTATCTCCTAGAACTCGCTCCACTCTTCTGAACTGACACGGATCTTGGGGGACTTATCCCCGGCGATCAGGGTCAGGGGCTTACCGGCGCCCTTTTCCAGATTGGCGGTATTGAAGAAGCCCAATTGACGCTTCATGCTTCTGGCCTGTTCGGCCATGGCATCTCCTGCTGCCGAGACCTGTTCCACCAAAGCGGCATTTTGCTGAGTCATTTCATCCATCTGTGATACAGCCTTATTGACCTCCTGGATCCCAACCGACTGCTGCTCTGCGGCTATGCTGATCTGGTTGATCATGCCGGCTACCTTGGACACGGCTTGCACTATCTCCTGCAGGGTTTCACCGGATTGATTGACCAACTGAGTGCCATCTGTGACCTTGTTGACGCTGTCGCGGATCAGCTCCTTGATCTCTTTGGCGGCACCGGCGCTGCGCTGTGCCAGGTTACGTACCTCTCCGGCCACTACGGCAAAACCACGGCCCTGTTCTCCGGCTCTGGCAGCCTCGACCGCGGCATTCAGCGCCAGCAGGTTGGTCTGAAAGGCGATTTCATCTATCACGCTGATGATGTCGGCAATGCGTTTGCTCGAGGTGTTGATCTCCTCCATGGCACTGACAGCCTGTTTGACTACCTTGCCACCTTCGCCTGCCTTCTCGCTGGCCTCCTGAGCTAAGTTGTTGGCCAGAGTGGCATTTTCGGCGCTTTGCTTCACAGTAGCTGTCATCTCCTCCATGCTGGAGGCGGTTTGCTCCAGGGAGGCGGCCTGCTCTTCGGTACGCTGGCTAAGATCGGCGTTGCCCTGAGCTATCTCTTCGGCTCCTGAGGTGACGGTATTGGCCGAGTCATTGATACCCCCAATCACTTCGGTCAACTTACTGATGGTGGCATTGGCATCTTGCTGCAGTTTGGCAAACTGACCCTGATATTCGCCGTCAAGTTTTCGATCCAGTTGCCCCTTGGCCAGGCCATCGAAGATATCGGCGATTTTGGAGATGACATTGTCGGCTATGCCGACCAAGCGGTTGAGGCCGTTGGAGAGATTAAGGAAGAAGCCTTCCTTGTTGTGAATATCCAGGCGGCGGCTCAGGTCGCCGTCGTTGGCCGCCGTGATAATGGCGTCAATCTCCTGCTCTATGGCCACTTCATTGGTACGGTCGGCCCACTCAACCACAGTGCCAATTCGTCCCTGTTCCGGGTCCAGTATCGGGTTGGCAATGATTCTGAAGGTACGGCCGCCAACTTGCAGCTGGCTGTCGTAGGTCTCGGTCAATCCGGCGAGAATATTGCGCTGGTGGCTGGGGACCTTGTGGAAACCATCGATATTTTGTCCCAGCAGTTTGCTGGCATTGAACTTGGGCAGGTCGCGGAGAATATCTTTCTCAGCTGCCTGAAACATCTGCTGCACAGCTTGGTTGAGGTAGATGATATTGCCGTCGTTATCCGCCACCATGGTATTTGAACTGACATTATCCAATGCCTGACGAATGCGGGCATTTTCGGCCGCCAGCTGTTTTTCCTGCTGCTCTCTGGCCAGGCTGGCGGTGATATCCTGCCACTCCACAACTGTGCCGGTACGCTTGCCCTGTTCAAATACCGGGGTGGCAATCAGGTTGAATGTCAGCCCGGCCACCTTGATGCGTGTGTTATAGCTGTCGGTGAGCTGGTCCAGCAATTGTCGCTGATGCTCAGGATGGCGATGGAAGATATCGATATTGCTGCCAATCAGCTTGCTCATGTTGAAGGCCTGCAACTCCTGTTGCAGCTTTTGCTCATTGCCGGCCAGCATTTCATTCAGTGAGTCGTTCAGGTAGATGATGTTGTAGTCGGTATCGGCGACCATCACATTGGCCTGGCAGACATTGAGAGCCTGCTTGATGCGGGTGTTCTCTGTAGCGCTTTGCTGCTCCAATTGTTGTTTGCTAAGGGCTTCGGTGAGATCCTGCCATTCGACCACAGTGGCAATACGTTGCTTGTTTTCGTCGAATACCGGCGAAGCTATCAGGCTGAAGGTGCGACGACCTACCTTGATCTGAGTCGAGTAGACCTGCTCCAAGCCGGCGATCAATTTCTTTTGATGCTCAGGGTTGCGGTGGAAAACATCCATATTGGCGCCCTGCAGCTTGTCGGCCTGGAATTTGGGCAATACCTCTTGAATGTCGGCCTCGGCGTCCTGCATGGTTTGTTGCAGCGAGTGGTTGAAGTAGAGAATGTCACCGGCCGGATTGGCCACCATCACATTGGCCTGGCAGATATCCAGAGCCTTGAGAATGGCTTGCTGCTGTTGCTGGCTCTGACGCCAACGGCTGAGCTCGTCCAGCAGTGGCTTCCAGCCCGGCAAATCAAGCTCGGCAAACTGCTGCGTGCCGTCTTTCAGCAACCGCTGCAGTTGGTTGATGGCCCTATCCAGCGTGCCTTTGTGCTTGAGTGAGTGCAATAGCCCAAGCAGTATGCAAACCAGGGTGACGCCCTGCAGAATAATAATGATATTGGGATCCTGGCCTAGCAGCATGAGCGCCATCACGGCGATGCCCGTGATTAAGCCAAGCAGATTCCAGGGATTGCTGTTGATTATGTTGGCATTGGCGGCATCCATTCTTCTTTCCTCGATGTCTTAAAGGTTGGCAGCCTGAGGCTGTTCCAAGTCCAGTTGCTGCAGCAAACTGGAAAGTTGTGATGCATCCGGCAGCACTTCATTACCGAGTAACATATTGATATTCAATAGTATGACCATCTTATCGGCCACACAGGTGAGCCCATGGATGAAACGCATGTCCGTGTCCTGGCCAAAATCGGGCGCACTGCGGATCTCGCTCTGGGTGATACTGAAAACATCGGAAACGGCATCCACCACTATGCCCATCACCTTGTGCTGTTTATCCAGGCGCACCTTCAGCACTATCACTACTGTGGTTGGGCCATATGCCAGGGTCTTGATACCGAACCTTTGGCGCAGATCTATGATGGGGACTATGGTGCCGCGCAGATTGATCACCCCTTTGACATGGGGCGGCGCATTGGGAATAACCGTGGTTGCTTCCCAGCCACGGATCTCCTGCACCGAGAGAATATCGACGCCATATTCCTCATCGGCCATCATAAAGGTGAGGTATTGCTGTGATTGATCTTCCGCAGCTGCCGATGTTGCAGGGTTGGATTCTGTCATTGCGCTTCCCTTCTAGGCTGCATGTTCCTGAGTTTGATTGAGGCCAGACATGGTCACGAGTCCGGGAATATCCACTATCAGCGCCACCCGGCCGTCACCGAGAATGGTGGCACCGGACACCCCGGGCACTTTGGCGTAGTTGTCTTCCAGACTCTTGATCACCACTTGTTGCTGCGCCAGCAACTCATCGACCAGCAGGCCGACTTTTTGGTTGTTGTTGTCCACCACCATCACCAGCCCCTCTTTGACCTCTTTGGCCTGAGCCTGGTGATTGAACTCCTGATAAACGCGGATGACCGGCAGGTACTCGTCTCGCAGGCGGATCACTTCGTGTTCTTCAGACAGCTTGTTGACCTTACTGCTTTCCACTTGCAACGACTCATAGATGGAGACCAGCGGCACCACATAAGTATGCTCGCCGACCCTCACCAACTGGCCGTCGAGAATGGCCAGGGTCAAAGGCAAGCGAATGGTAAAACGGCTACCCTTGTCGGGCGTCGAGGCCAGCTCTACACTGCCGCTGAGTGCTTGAATGTTGCGTCTGACCACATCCATACCCACGCCCCGGCCAGAGAGGTCGGAGACGCTGTCGGCGGTAGAAAAGCCGGGTTTAAAGATGAGTTGCTGAATCGCCTCTGTGCTGAGTTCCTCTTCAGCGCCGACCAAGCCTTTATCTCTGGCCTTGGCGAGAATTCTGCCGGTATCCAATCCGGCGCCGTCATCGGTTATTTCTATGACGATATTGCCGCCTTGATGGAAGGCGTTGAGGGTGATCCTGCCGGTTTCCGGTTTACCCTTGGCACTGCGCACGGCAGGGGATTCAATGCCGTGATCCAAAGAGTTACGTACCAGATGCACCATGGGGTCGACAATTTTCTCCATCACTGTCTTGTCCAGCTCTGTCTCCTCACCTTTGAGGATCAGCTCAACCTTCTTGCCCAGCTGCTGACCTATATCGCGTACCAATCGGGGAAAACGGTTGAAGGCGAAGCTGATAGGCAGCATGCGGATCTGCATCACGCTTTCCTGCAGATCCCGAGTGTGATTGGCCAATTGCTCCAGCCCCTGCTGCAGTGACAGCAGAGCGTTACCGTCAATGCGTTCCTGTTGGCCTATCTGCCCCAGCATAGCCTGGGTGATCACCAGTTCACCCACCATATTGATCAGCATGTCTATCTTGTCGGTGCTGACCCGGATAGAACTGGTTTCCGCCGTTTTGGCAACAGCCTTGCCGGACTCCACTTTGGCTGTGGTGGCTGCGACCTGTGTCTCTTGGGAGGATGGGGCAGAAGTCGAGATAGGGGCTTGTTCCTGCGGTGAGACACCTTCAACAAGCTGTGCCTTGGCGGGTAACTGCTGATAATGGATTTCACAGTCGTCCTCGACCCACTCAAACACCTCTTTTATCCGCTCAAGTGGCGCCTCTGTGTCGAGTTGCAGCTGCCAATACAGACGGCAGGATTCGGGGTCCAGGTCTTCAAACTCAGGCAGTTCCTGCGTTGGCAGGCTGACCTTTAGCTCACCCAGCTCGGCGAGTTCGTTGAACATCAAAATGGGGTCGTTGCCGCATCTGAGAATGTCGGCGCCGGCATGGAAATCTATCTGCCAGCTGAGCCCAGTTTCTTTGGTTTCAGAATCTTTGGTTTCTGATGCTTTGGTTGATGACTTTTCATTATTTTGGCTGGCGTTATCCGGCGCATCTTCGACCCCGGCAACTTCGGACAGCTCCTGATTGAAGCGGTTTTCCAGCTCTTGTTGCTGGGGTGATTCAAAGCTTTGACCTGCCATCAAGGCCTGCAGCATGTTGCGCAGCAGATCCACCGACAAGAGCAACATATCCTGATGATTGGCGGTCATTTCCCGGCGGCCATCACGGATTTCATCCAACAGGGTTTCCAGCAAGTGGGTGAATCCGGCGACCTGGTTGAAACCAAAAGTGGCGCTGCCTCCCTTAATCGAATGGGCGGCACGAAAAATGGTATTTATGGTTTCCGGATCCGGTTGCTGCACGTTCAGTTTCAGCAGCTCAGATTCCATGACCTCCAGGCCTTCGAGGCTTTCTTCAAAGAACACCTGGGTGAATTGGCTCAGATCTATGTCCATATATCCGCTCCTTGCCGGAGGCTAACCCAATACTTTGCGAACCGTGGCCAACAGCTGATCCGGGTTGAAGGGTTTGACTATCCAACCGGTGGCTCCGGCGGCTCGTCCCTGTTGCTTCTTGTCTGTGGTCGACTCTGTGGTCAGCATCAACATGGGCACAAACTTGTAGTTGGGCAGCTCGCGCAAGTTACGTATCAGCTCGATACCATCCATAATTGGCATGTTGACGTCCGATATCACCAGGTCAAACTCTCTGCCTTGGGCTACTTTCAACGCTTCCTCGCCATTGTTGGCTTCGGTCACGTCGAAACCTGCTGTCTTGAGAGTAAAGCTCACCATTTGCCGCATGGAGGCTGAATCATCAACTGCGAGGATTGTCTTCATTGAGCGTTTCCTTTTCAAAATCCGAATCGAGTGTCGGGATCCTGATACCCAGGCGCGTCAGTTGAGCGATAAAGGCGGGTTGAGCCTGTTGCCATGACAGTTTCAACCCTCGCTTGTCGCAACTCAGAGCAAACAGGTACAGCAACTGGGCGCCGGCAGTATCCACCTTGTGCAACTCACCGGCATCCAGGATCAATTCATCGACCCGATGCAAGAGCTCCAATAGTTTTTGGTAGAGTGGCTGAATATTGCGAATGCTTATTTCTGAACCCAATGCCAGTGTGTCGATGGACATAGTGCTTCCCTGTTTTCCCAACACACAAAAGATAGTCGGCAAATTTCACTTCTGCCTCTTTTCAAAAGAAAAAATGGTATATGAATGACTAGGCTCTTTAGGGGGTTAGTGAGGCCCTTGATACTGAGTAACCAGAGTGCGAAAGTCGGCCAGCAGTTCATCGTTGCGGATTTGCGGCAGTTGTCCGGGTGTCTGTGAACTGGGCTTGATGGTGGCGTAGCGGCGGCCGTCGGGCGAGATCAGGATTAAAGAGGCGCTGTGATCCACTTGGTAGTCAGGGCCATCGCCGACCAGTGAATACACCAGGCCCAGATCGCGGCTGAAGGGCAGTAATGCCGGGTGCTCGGCCCGCAAACCTATGAACTCGGGATTAAAGAAGGCCAGGTAATCCTTGAGTTTGCTTTGGCTGTCTCGCTCAGGGTCGACACTGAGCAGTATCACCTGTATTGGTGCCACTTGTGCCAGTTTCGGGTAGACGGCACTGAGTTTGCCAAGGGTGGTGGGACATACGTCCGGGCAGGAGGTGTAACCGGCGAAAATCAGACTCCATTTCTGTTTTAGCTTGTCATTATCGAATTGATGACCGTTTTGGTCCTGCAACTCAAAAGGTTGCAGAGGCCTTGGGGTTTCATATTGAAAGCTGGTTTGTAGTGCCTGCGGCGGCTGAGACGAAGGTCGGTGAAACAGCTGCACACTGGCCAAACCGCCAAGACCTATGAGCAAAATACCCGCCACCAAGATGCGTTTCTTCATGATTCAACTCCAGAGGTAATGATCCACAAGCAGGGCAATAAACAGCAGCATTAGCTGATAGATGGAGAAACGGAACACGGCCATCGCCAGCCCGGGGCGGTCGGCAAACTTGAGTTGCCAGGCCTTGTAGATAAACAGGCAACTGAGAATGGTGGAAGCCAGCAGATAGACGGGGCCACTCAAGCCAACCAAAACCGGCAATAAGCAGGCGATGGCCAGCAGTAGGGTGTAGAGCAGAATACAGGTCTTGGTAAATTCCACCCCGTGAGTCACAGGCAGCATGGGGATATCCACCTTGGCATACTCTTTTTGACGGTGAATGGCCAAGGCCCAGAAATGAGGTGGAGTCCAGGTGAAAATAATGATCACCAACAGCCAGGCGTGGCCGTGAAAGTCATTGGTTACCGCCGTCCAACCCAGCAGTGGCGGCATGGCACCGGCAAGGCCACCTATCACGATATTTTGGGGGGTTGCCCGCTTTAAATAGGCGGTATAGATAAGGGCGTAGCCAATCAGGCTGGCACAGGTCAACCAGGCGGTGAGTGGATTCACCAGCCAATAGAGTAGGGTAAAGCCCGCCAATCCAAGCAAGACGGCAAAGCTCAAGGCTCGGCTCACGCTCACTCGTCCCTTGGGTAAGGGGCGGTTATAAGTGCGGGCCATCAGGCCATCAATGCGTCGATCGATAAGGTGATTCAAGGCGGCCGCCGAGCCCGCCATCATGGCAATTCCCATTAGCCCGGCAAGCAAGGGCTGTAGGGGGACGGCACCGGGCAACGCCAGGCACATGCCCACCAGGACGGTGAGCAGCATCAGCGCCACCACCTTGGGCTTGGTCATTTCCAGGTAATCGCGCCAGGAGATCTCTGTGCGGGTCGCATCCTGGGCTATGGAGAGTAGTTTGGCCATAAACAGTCCCTCTTCAGGCTTTACGCCAAAGCGCATAGTTGATGAATACCAAAGTCAGCAGCAGCAGGGCTGCGCCGCCGTTATGGGCAACCGCCACCGGCAGCGGCAGATGCAGCAATACGTTGGCCAGGCCCAATGACAGCTGTAATCCCAGCACTAAGGTGAGTCCCAGAGCCGAGCGTTTCAGCATGCTCGAGTCGGCTCTGCGCCAGAGCATGAATGCCAGGGTAAGTACCACTATCGCGGTCAGCAGGGCACCTATTCGGTGGGCAATATGTATGGTCATCCGGGTGTGATAATCCAATACGCCGAACTCAAAGCTGGGATGCTGACCCTGAAAAGGAGAGAAGGCATCTGCCAGACGTAGGTTGCTGCTCCAGTCACCTTCGCAGATAGGCAACTCTGTGCAGGCCAGGGCGGCGTAGTTGGAGGAGGTCCAGCCGCCAAGCATAATTTGCAGTACCACAATGGCCAGCGCCACCATGGCCAAAGGCGCCAAGGTGCGGGCTTTGGGATCGCCATCCGGGATTTGCAGCGGCCGGAGCCTGAGATACAGCAGCAGCAACAGCGAAAACAGGGTGAATCCCCCGAGCAGGTGAGACATGACCACGACGGGCATCAGTTTCATGGTCACAGTCCACATTCCCAGCAGCGCTTGAAATACGATCAGGGCAGCGATCAGTCCCGGCAGCTTCTTCGGGGTTGTGTTGCCACGCCAACTCTGGATCACAATAAGTAATACCAGAATCCCCAGCGAGCCGGCCACATATCTGTGGATCATCTCCAGCCAGGCTTTCTTGGGTTCTATTTCTTGTCCCGGAAAGTGGCGTTCGACATGAGCCAATTCATGGGCCTGAGAAGGCACCTTGATATGGCCATAGCAACCGGGCCAGTCGGGGCAGCCAAGGCCGGCATCCGACAGCCGGGTGTAGGCGCCCAACAGGATTACCGTCAGAGTGCAGATGAGGGTCATCTTCAGTAGCAAGTTCAGTTTCATCAGCCCACCCTCGAGAGTTTCAACAGCTTGCGCAGGTCGCTGACCAAGGCCTTGCCCTGTAGGAGTTGGCTCTGGTGATCCACTACCCCCGGATAGGCCAACACCCAAGCGCCCAGAGGGTCGACTATCACCAACATCTGCTGCTGTAATGGATTCTCGGCGGTCAGAGGTTTATCCAGAGTGACTCGATGAAAGTCGTTGTTTAGCGGAGCTTCCGTGTCGCTTTCCCGGTTAACGAAAATCAGGGTGTCGACCCTGTCCATCTCGGCGCCCAGCGCCGTATGGCTCTGCTGCAATATGTAGAGTCGTTCCTGGCATAGTTCATCGCAGTTGGACGGTATCAGGTATAGGACTTGCCAACGGCCGGGAAGCGGGTTGTCGAGTCCAAGTTGCTGATAACCCAGATTAGTCGGCAGCAACTGGCCCTTATTGGTGGCCCCACCTTGATATAGCTCGAAGCTCAGTACCAGTTTTGCCAGTATCACAGGCAGGGCAAAGGCCAGCAGTAGTATCAAGAGTGGTCTTTGGGTTCGGGAGTTCATCCTGGCTCCTCTTGCTGTAATTGGGCGTTCTGAATTCAGCTCGCCCTATGGTTAGTGTCGATTCAGTTTCCAGCGCCACCAGACAAGCAGTAACAACAGGGCGGCAGCCATGGAAAACCACTGCAGGGCATAACCCAAGTGTTTTTCAGCCGGCATGGGCAATGGCTGCCAGGGTCTTGGCAAGTCCACACCTTCCAGCTGAACCGGCTGCAACACGGCCGGAATCAGTTTGTGCCCAAGCAAGTGTTCGAGCTGCGGCCAGTTGAGATTCTGTATTCGCTTGGGCCAACCGGCTTCGGCCAAGAGCTCCTGGCTCAGTGGGTTACTGCCCTTTTGCCACAATCGGCCTTCGAGGGTGAGGTGTGGCGGTAATGGCAATATCTCTGGCAGTTCACTGCGTTTTTCTGGAGCTGGGATAAACCCCAGCTCCAGCAATAACCAGGGTTGCTCCGGCTCAACTTGCAGAGGTTGCAGCAACAGGTAGCCCACTCGTCCTTGGTACACCTGGTTGTCCAGCAGCAATTGCTTACCGCTCAATACATTGGCACTCAGCTGCAGTTTCTGCCCTGTGAGCCGGCTGCCAGGGTCTTGCCTCAGCAGAGCTGAAAAACTGCTTGGCCCCGCATCTGCTTTGGCAGCAATCTCCTGAGCCAATAGTTGCTTTTCTTCAGCGCGCTGCAGTTGCCAGAATCCCAGCTTGACCATGAGTAGAAACAGCCCCAAAGTAAATAACAGTGCAAGGTAACGCCCCCAAGGGATGGGAGAGTGAATGTCAGTCAGTTTTTTCTTTAAAGTCATATTGGTACTGCTACTGCTGTTCATCATTTTCAACCTTGGTCGCGCCCTGTGGATCATGGTGCGCGGCGATTCATCTGTTCCCATGAGCCGTTTTCTTGGCCGCCGGGTGTTGTTTTCGGCGCTGGTGGTTCTTTTGTTGCTGCTGGCATTGGCGCTGGGGATTATTTCCCCCAATCCCCGGCCTTACTAAAGCACATACACAAAAACAAACAGGCATAGCCAAACCACATCGACAAAGTGCCAATACCAGCTGCCGGCCTGAAAGGCAAAGTGACGCTCAGCGCTGAAGTGCCCCTTTAAAACCCTGAAAAACAGCACCAACAGGAATAGCGTGCCCAGAGTCACATGCATACCGTGGAAACCTGTCAGCAGGAAGAAGGTGTTGCCATAGACACCGGACTGCAGCGTCAGCCCCAGCTCAGTGTAGGCATGGACATATTCCTCTCCCTGCAAGATTAGAAAGGCCAGTCCCAGCAAGATGGTGAGTCCAAGCCAGAGGGTTAAGGCGGTGCGTTTGCCTTTCTCTAACCCCAGGTGGGCAAAGTGCAGGGTAATAGAGGAGGTGAGCAGAATAATGGTGTTGAAAAGGGGTAAACCATTCCAACCCATGGCTTGGGTTTCAGTGCCGTCCGGGGTTTTCAGTAAGGGCCAGCCTGCGCTGAATCCGGGCCAGAGCACTTCGTTGGTCATGGCATTGTTGGATGCGCCACCCAACCAAGGCACGGCCACCATACGGGCATAGAAGAGGGCGCCGAAAAAGGCCGCAAAGAACATCACCTCAGAGAAGATGAACCAACTCATTCCCTGACGAAATGACCTGTCCATCTGTGGCGAATAGAGACCACTCATGGATTCATGGATCACGTTTCTGAACCAGCCAATCAGCATGAACAGAATGACGGCAATTCCTGCCAGCAGTACATAACTGCCATGGCCACCGTCAGACTTGAGCTGGGATACATAAGTACCGGCACCATAGGCGATAAGGAAAAGCCCCAATGCGCCGACAATCGGCCAGGCGCTTTGAGCCGGAACATAATAGTGTTCATGTTTACTGGTCATTTCGCTGCTCCTTGCTCCAGGGCATCGGATATCTGTCTATCCGTGATGTCATAGAGGGTGTAAGAGAGGGTCAGAGTGCTGATGGAGTCCGGCAGGTCCGGATCCACGTAAAACACCAGCGGCAGCTCGGCACTGGCATCGGCAGCCAGCGGCTGCTGATTGAAACAGAAGCACTCGGTTTTATTGAAGTAGGCGGCGCCTTGTCCCGGTGAAACGGAAGGGATCGCCTGACCTATCTTGTATTGGTGTGACAGGTTGCGGGCCAGAAAGCGGGTATGGGTCAACTGGCCGGGATGCACCTTGATACGGGTCACTTCCGGCTTGAACTCCCACGGCATTCCCTTGGCCACCTGAGAGATAAACTCCACAGTGACCAAGCGGCTGTTATCCACTTGGGCACTATAAGTGGCGGCGCTGGTGTTGGTCTTGCCATTGATCCCCAACTGCTGACAAAGCACATCATAGAGCGGCACCAGGGCAAAGCCGAAGCCGAACATGGCTACGGCGCCAAGTAGCAGCAGGCGTACCAGTTTACGGTTGTCAGGACGGGAGTCTGTCATATCACTTAATCTCCGGCGGAGTGCTGAAGGTGTGATAAGGCGCCGGACTTGGGAGTGTCCACTCAAGCCCCTGGGCTCCTTCCCAAGGTTTGGCCGGAGCCTGGGCGCCACCACGAATACACTTGATCACCAGTACCAGAAATATCAGCTGTGACAGGCCAAAGGCAAAACCGCCAATGGAGACAATCTGATTGACATCGGCAAACTGCACCGAGTAGTCGGGGATGCGTCTGGGCATACCGGCCAGCCCGAGGAAATGCATCGGGAAGAACAACACATTGACCGAAATGACCGAGCACCAGAAATGCCACTTGGCCAAGGTCTCGCTGTACATATGCCCGGTCCACTTGGGTAGCCAGTAATAGGCGGCGGCCATGATGGAGAAGATGGCGCCGGTGACCAGCACATAATGAAAATGGGCAACCACAAAGTAAGTGTCATGGTATTGGAAGTCGGCTGGGGTGATTGCCAACATCAGGCCGGAGAAGCCGCCTATGGTGAAGAGAATAATAAAGGCACAAGCGAACATCATAGGGGCTTCAAAGCTGATGGATCCCCGCCACATGGTGGCAACCCAGTTGAATACCTTGACCCCGGTTGGCACGGCAATCAGCATGGTGCAGTACATAAAGAAGAGTTCGGCAAAGACAGGCATACCTGTGGTGAACATGTGATGTGCCCACACCAGGAAGGAGAGGATCGCGATGCTGGCGGTGGCGTAGACCATTGAGGCGTAGCCAAACAAAGGCTTGCGACTGAATGCCGGAATGATGGCCGAGATGATGCCGAATGACGGCAATATCATTATGTACACCTCGGGGTGGCCGAAGAACCAGAAAATATGCTGGAACATCACAGGATCTCCGCCGCCGGCGGCATCGAAGAAGCTGGTGCCGAAGAATTTGTCTGTGAGTACCATGGTCACAGCCCCGGCTAATACAGGCATAACGGCTATCAGAAGGAAGGCGGTGATAAGCCAGGTCCAGACGAACAGGGGCAGCTTCATCCAGTTCATGCCAGGTGCGCGCAGATTCACTATGGTGACTATCACGTTGATAGCCCCCATAATTGAGCTTATCCCCATGATATGTATTGAAAAAACAAACAAGGCTGTACTGTCGGCGCTATAAGTTGTCGACAATGGGGCATAGAAGGTCCAGCCAAAATTGGGGCCGCCACCTTCCATAAACAATGAGCTAAGCAGGATCAGGAAGGCGAAGGGCAAAATCCAGAAGCTCCAGTTGTTCATCCGCGGCAGCGCCATATCCGGCGCACCTATCATCATGGGGATCAACCAGTTGGCCAGACCGGTAAAGGCCGGCATCACGGCGCCAAAAACCATGATAAGGCCATGAACTGTGGTCATTTGGTTAAAGAAGTTGGGTTCGACCAGTTGCAATCCGGGCTGGAATAGCTCAGCACGGATCACCATGGCCATGGCGCCCCCTATCAGGAACATGATGAAGCTGAACCAGAGATAGAGTGTGCCTATGTCTTTATGGTTGGTGGTCAGCAACCAGCGCATGATCCCCTTGGGGGCGTGATGATGCTGGTGTTCCTGTTCAGCGATTTCCTGAACGCCGGCTTCGGCATCTTGACTGAATGAGTTCATCTTCTCCCCCTACTGCCCGTGGTTATTGACGTCGGCGGCTTGCACTGTGTCGCCTGTATTATTGCCCCAGGCATTACGCTCATAGGTCACCACAGCAGCCAGTTCCTTGGCGGTTATCTGTTTGCCGAAGGCCTGCATGGCGGTGCCTGTCTTGCCATGGATCACTATGTCCAGATGGGCAGCCATTGGGCCTATGGCAATAGCACTGCCCTTGAGCGCCGGGAACACCCCTTGAAGTCCGGCGCCGTTGGGCTGATGACAGGCGGCGCAACGCGCCATATAGATCTGTTCGCCAAGCGCCATGGCCTCATCATGGCTCATGGTCTCACTGAGGGCCGCCTGAGCTTCTTCGGCGGCCGTAGCCGCGGCTTGTTTCTGCTCCGCCATCCAGGCGTCAAACTCATCTTCTGCCAGTACCTTCACCACAATCGGCATAAAGCCGTGGTCTTTACCGCAAAGCTCGGCACATTGGCCGCGGTAGATCCCCGGTTTGTCCACCCGGGTCCAGGCTTCGTTAATAAAACCGGGATTGGCGTCTTTTTTGACGGCAAAGGCGGGCACCCACCAGGAGTGGATCACATCATCTGAGGTCATCAGGAATCGGACTTTGCGATTGATGGGCAATACCAAAGGCTTGTCGACTTCAAGTAAGTAGTGCTCGCCCTTGGCTTCCTGGCCTTCTATCTGGGATCTCGGCGTTGCCAATATGCTGAAGAAGTCGATGTCTTCGCCGAAATAGCTGTAGTGCCATTTCCATTGCGAGCCGGTGATCTTGACCGTCAAGTCGGCATCACTGGGATCTTCCATGGCAATCAGCGTTTTGGTTGCGGGGATTGCCATCAGGATCAGGATTAAAAAGGGGATAAGCGTCCAGGCAATTTCTACCTTGGTACTTTCATGGAATTGGGACGCGACTGCCCCTTTGGACTTCCTATGGTTGATCATGGCGTAGATCATCACGCCGAATACGACCAAACCTATGGCGCAACAGATATAAAGAATGATCATGTGCAGGTGATACACCTTGCCACTGATCTCAGTTACCCCTTGAGTCATATTCAAGGGCATATCTGCCTGAGCGCCTGGAGACAACAAGCTGACGCACAACAAGGTCAGCAAAACACACAGCCATTGCTTCACAAGACATCTCCTCTGTCAATTGCATTCGCAACTACAAAGAAGAGTCACACAGTAAGTCTTTGCTCTATGCAAACTCTTCAGTTCCCAAAAAAGCAACGATGACTTCAAAGTGCGGCGGCGGTTTCACTTAGCTCTAGGTATACAGGTGGTGACCACTGTTGCACTTACCGCTGAATATACTCAGCATTTCCGGCGACGGCACCACTCGCTATGAATCGAAATGGGGCGGTCAACCTACGACGAATTGCATGGAGATAACACAATCGTTGTTCTTACATTACTTGTAGATTAAATATTGATCAAGATCACGATGTTTTCTAACTATATGAAAAAAAAGCGTCTGTTAATCCAGAGGTGAATTCTGTGTGAGTAGCAGAGCTGCGCGGTTTGCCGCCGATTGACAGGGGAAGGCATTGCACCAAAAAGGCACAGAAAAAAGGCCATCCCAGGGATGGCCTTTAAACACAATCAATGGATGGAGTGGGTAAGTTCGTTGAGGTGGTTATCCACCTCTTTCGCCTGCTGTCCCGTTTCCAACACTATGCCCATGGCTCTGGCGTTACGGGCGACCAGCTGCAATCGGCGGTTATCACGGGCATCCAGGCTGTCTATCCAACTGATCACTGCACTGGAGGTGCCGTTGGTCAGGGCTCTTTCCGTTGCCCACAAGGCTTCTACTTCATCCTTGGTGCGCACCAAGAGTACTCTATCCATTCTGACACCGGCCCTTGCTAAGGTTTCTTTGTAACCTATGCTGGCCGGGGCGTTAATCAAGACTATCCAGCGTCCCTGTTGACTCAATTGCGCCAATTGAGGGCAGAGGCGCAATAATTCCTGACGTCCCTGGCTATGGCTGGCCAAGCTGGAGATACCGGTATGTTGCCAAGGCTGATTGCCGGCAATACCGGTGTCTGTCCACAGGCCTGGGTGTCTTGGGGCGTTGCCAGTCATTATGCTCATAGCCAGTCTCCATTGCGTATTATCCCTACCGCCAGTCCTTCAATGGTCAATGGCTGGAAAGTCAGGTCGACTTTGATTGGGGAGTAAGCCTCGTTCTCGGCATGTAGATAAACCACATTACCTTTCTTTTCAAAGCGTTTCACAGTTACATCGTCTTCAACCCTGGCCACCACGACTTGACCGTTACGGGCTTCCTGTACCTTGTGAACCGCCAGGAGATCACCTTCGAGAATACCTATGTTCTTCATGCTGTCGCCGCGTACCCGTAGCAGAAAGTCGGCATTGGGGTGGAACATGCCAGGGTCGACCTGGTAATACTGCTCAACGTGTTCCTGAGCCAGTATGGGTTCACCGGCGGCAACCTGACCAATCAGGGGCAAGCCTGTTTCTGACTCCGCTTGTTCATCATGAGGCAGGCGAATACCACGAGAGGTGCCTGGCATGATCTCAATACAGCCTTTCTTGGCCAATGCCTTGAGGTGTTCCTCGGCGGCATTGGCGCTCTTGAAGCCCAGCCGGGTGGCAATTTCGGCCCGGGTTGGCGGCATGCCGGTGTCGGCTATATTGCGTTTAATCAGTTCCAGAATCTGTGCCTGGCGCGGTGTCAGTGGTCTCATGGTGATTCCTGTTTTTTCATACAGTACCTGTCAGTATATACAGTATTTTTGTCAGTGCAAGTATTAACCAAAATTGAAACTTTTAGGGAGCGGATAAGTAAGCCATTCGGTGCTTTGGTTTTAACGGCTTGTCTGATGCAGCATGGGGAGTTCAAGGCATTGGCCAGAGGAACTGCCGGGGCCGGTTCGCACCTTCCCTAGCTAAGGTTCAGGAAATTCTGGTATTCTATTGGGCTATTGATTGTGGCTCAGACACTGAAAAAACATGTCCAAACAAGATTCATTCTGGTTTAAATCTCTTCGCTGGCTCCAAAGCAAGCTGGTGCATACCACTGTGGTGCCTCAGGATCCTTTCGCCGATTTGAACCTGGATCCGGCCAAGCCGATGGCCTATGTAATGAAGACGGAATCTGTCAGTGATATTGCGGCATTGGCGGAAGTCACCCGTAAGTTTGGTTTGCCTTGTCCTTATGAGGCACTCAAGGTTGATGATATTACCGTTCCCCGAGTCGTCTGCCTGGAAGGAGCCAAGCCCCTATTCGGCAAGCGCAAGAGCAACAAGCCATTTCTCAGCTGTTTCACTTCTCTGCTGAACCTGCATCAGGCCAATCCACAACTGGATATTCAATTGGTGCCAGTGAGCCTCTATTGGGGCCGCACTCCGGGTAAGGAAGATGACAGCATGCGTGCCGCCGTATTTGAGCGGGAAAATCCCACTTGGCTGCGCAAGTTTCTGATGATCCTGTTCCTGGGGCGCGACAACTTTGTGCAGTTTTCCAATGCCGTGTCGTTGCGGCTGATGGCCGATGAACATGGGACCGACAAGGCTATTGCCCATAAGTTGTCACGGGTGGCCAGGGTACATTTCCGCCGGCAACGCAAGGTGATGACAGGACCCGTGCTGCCCAACCGTCAGGCTCTGTTCAATGAGTTGCTGCGCTCGGAAACGCTGAAAAAGGCGATTAAAGAAGAGGCCGCTGCCAAGAAGATCCCCGAGGCCAGAGCCCGGGAGATGGCGGAAGAATATCTCGATGAGATTGCCGCCCACTATTCAGACAGCCTGGTGCGTATTGCCGAGCGGATCCTCACCTGGTTGTGGAACAAGCTCTACAAGGGGATCAACATCAAGGGCGCCGAGCAGATACGCCAGCTGCACCACGATGGCCATGAGATAGTTTATGTGCCTTGCCACCGCAGTCATATGGATTACCTGCTGCTCTCCTATATTCTCTATTTTCAGGGTATGGTTCCGCCCCACATAGCCGCCGGTATCAACTTGAACTTCTGGCCCGCCGGGCCCATGTTCCGCCGTGGTGGTGCTTTCTTCATCCGCCGCAGCTTCAACGGTAACAAGCTCTATACCGCTGTGTTCCGCGAGTATCTGGATCAGCTGTTTGCCAAAGGCTATTCGGTTGAATACTTCACCGAAGGTGGCCGCTCCCGTACCGGGCGGCTGTTGTCACCCAAGACAGGAATGCTGGCGATGACAGTCAACTCTGTGCTGCGAGGCATTGAACGGCCGGTGACTCTGGTGCCCGTGTACCTGGGCTACGACCATGTCATGGAAGTGGCCACTTACCACAAAGAACTCAGCGGCAAGAAGAAGCAGAAAGAATCTGTTTGGCAGGTGGTTGGCGCCTTGCGTAAGCTGGGCAATTTCGGTCAGGGTTATGTGAACTTTGGTGAGCCTGTGACGCTGCAGAATTTCCTCAGTGAAGCGGCGCCCAACTGGCGCGAAGAAGTGGCGGCCGATCCTGAGCAGAAACCCAGCTGGCTGACCCCGGCGGTTAATACTCTGGCCAATAGGGTGATGACTCATATCAACGATGCCGCCGCAGCCAGCGCCGTGACTCTTACCAGCCTGGTACTCTTGTCATCAGAGCAGAATGCGCTGGAGCGAAGCCAGTTGGAACGTCAGTTGGACTTGTATCTGGATCTGCTCAAGGAAGTGCCATATACCCAGTATACTTCTGTAGCTGAGGGCGACGGTAAGCAGTTGCTGCAACAAGGTCTGGAGCTGAATAAGTTCACGGTTCAGGAAGATGAACTGGGCGATATCATCTCAATCGACGAGTCGATTGCGGTAACCATGACTTACTATCGCAACAACATCATTCACCTGTTTATGGTGCCTTCTTTGCTGGCCAGCTGCCTGGTGCGCCTGGAGCAGTGCCGCCGCGCTCAGATGCAGGCGGTGCTTGAGGATTTCTACCCTCTGCTGCAGGCCGAGCTGTTTATGGGTAAGGCTGATGTCAGTGCCTATGCCGATCAGCTGCTGGATCGTTTCATTGCCAAAGGTTTGGTCGCCGAAGAAGCCAATGGTTTCCGGGTGCTGGAAGCCGGGATAAACCCGCTGGCGCTGTTGGCCGAAACCATGAGCGAAACCCTGCAGCGCTACGCCATCATCTTTAACTTACTGGCCGCTCACCCAGGTATTGAGCGTGGCGATTTGGAGCGCGAAAGCCATAAATTGGCCAGTCGTCTGGGCGCGCTGCATGGGATTACGGCCCCCGAGTTTTACGACAAGAAACTCTACGGCATCTTGAGTATCAAGCTCAAAGAGCTGGGGTATCTCACCAAGGAAGATACCCGCCATGATATAGAACGAACCCGGGATTATGCCAACCAGCTGCTGCGTCCACAGGTCAAGCAAACCATAGTCGACAGCGTCGCCGCCGAACAGGAGGCCTGATGGCCAATCATATGAATGCGGCGCCTGCCAAGGCGTCTTTGCTGGGCGGCGCCATGATCATCGCCGGGACCACAGTCGGTGCCGGGATGTTTTCCCTGCCGGTAGAAGGCGCCGGCATGTGGTTTGGCTACTCTGTGCTTATGCTGCTGGGGGTGTGGTTTTGCATGTTCATGTCCGGGCTGCTGCTGCTGGAAACCAACCTGCATTTTGAACCCGGCGCCAGTTTTGACACCCTCACCAAGGAGACCCTGGGGCAGTTTTGGCGGGTGCTTAACGGCGCTTCGATAACCTTCGTGCTCTATATTCTCACTTACGCCTATATCAGTGGTGGCGGCTCCATAGTCAATCATAGCCTGGAAGGTATGGATATCAGCCTGCCGCAGAGTTTTGCCGCCTTGGTGTTTGCACTGGTGCTGGCGCTGGTGGTGCTTATCAGCACCAAGGCCGTGGATCGGATCACTACCATAATGTTGGGAGGGATGATCATCAGCTTCTTTCTGGCGATAGGCAATCTGTTGATCGGCGTTGATACCAGTAAGCTACTGCTACCTAATGGTGAGAGCAGCTATGGCTCATATCTGTGGGCGGCCATTCCTTTCGGCCTGGCCAGTTTTGGTTATCACGGCAATGTGCCGTCTCTGGTGAAATACTACGGCAAACAGCCGGGCACCATAATCAAGGCGATTTTTGTTGGTACCTTTATCGCCTTGGCTATCTACCTGTGTTGGCTGGTGGCAACCATGGGTAATATTTCCCGCGGTGAATTCGGCGCCATTATTGCCCAGGGCGGCAATATGGGGGTGTTGGTTGGCGCCTTGTCCAAGGTGATGGATAACTCGCTGCTCAACACCATGCTCACCCTGTTTGCCAATCTGGCCGTGGCGTCTTCATTCCTTGGGGTAACCTTGGGCTTGTTTGACTATCTGGCAGATCTGTTTGGTTTTGACGACAGTCGCAGCGGCAGGGTCAAGACCGCCCTGGTGACTTTTCTGCCTCCGACTCTGCTAGGTATGCTGTTTCCAGATGGTTTCCTGGTAGCCATCGGCTTCGCTGCCTTGGCGGCCACGGTTTGGGCTGTAATAGTGCCGGCCTTGATGGCTTGGCGCTCAAGGCAACAGTTTGCCGATAACCCGGGTTTTCGCGTACCGGGTGGTACGCCTTTGATAGCGATAGTAGTGCTGTTTGGGGTGCTGACGGCCGCCTGCCATCTGTTGGCCATGGCCGGCATGTTACCCAAGTATTCCTGAAGTGAGGAGCGGCTCTCTTTTTCAAGGGAATGAGAGAGCCCCACCTTGACAAGACTATAAAAGTCAGTAATTTATACCGTCCACGCCGAGTATTTCGTGCGGGTGTAGTTCAATGGTAGAACGGCAGCTTCCCAAGCTGCATACGTGGGTTCGATTCCCATCACCCGCTCCAAAATCGCCCATCCTTCTTGTGATTACCTTTGTTACTTTTTGTATCTTTGTGAGCCTTTTGGCGACTTTACACTTAACTGACGTTTGTCCAATTAAAGTTAACGCAAATCGTTATCATTGGTGTTAGTATCGTGCGCTGATTCATTCAACCAAGGAAATCTCAATCCATGTCCAGATCCAGCTTACCGATACTCTCGGGGCTGACTGTGGCACTGATGTCGGCAAGTGCAGTGAGTGCAGAGGAAGCCGCCGATACCAGTATCGAAAGGATTATCGTGACCACAAAGGCCACCTCCCCATCCACTACCAAGGGTGATTTCAATCTGCTCAAGGCACCGCAGAACATTCAGATATTGTCGAAGAATTTCCTCGACGAGCAGGGCGCCGTGTTACTGCAGGATTCGCTTAAGAACGTTGCCGGGGTGCAACCTGGTGGTTATTACAAGGGATATGACTATTTCCGGATCCGCGGTTTCGATGCTTCGAAAGAGATCTATCTGGATGGTCTCAGGCTGAATGATAACGGCTTGGGGGCCAACGTCGAGCAATCCAACCTGGAAACCTTGGAAGTGATGAAGGGCCCGTCATCCACCCTCTATGGTTCGGGAGCCATAGCCGGTATGGTGAACCTGGTCACCAAGAGGCCAACCGGTAGCGACTTTGGCAATCTGGATTTACGCCTTGGCAGCAACGACTATCGGGAAGTGAATGCTGATCTCAACCAAGTGCTGAATGAAGAAGGCAATATCTATGGTCGTTTGGGGCTGACCTACCGGGAAGGTGCCAATGAGACGGATTATGTCGATGGCCAGGATAGAGTCTTTATTGCACCATCCGTCACTTTCGAGCTGAGTGACAAAGCCATGTTGACCCTGTTGACCAGCTACACCAAGGACAGCAATCAACCCGGAATGCCACTACCTGCCCAGGGGACAGTGTTGCCATCCGAGCTTGGGCAACTGCCTTCAGAACTCTTCTACGGTAATATCAAGGATCCCGGCACCATAGAGGATGAAACCTACCGAATAGGCTATGAGTTTCGCTATCAACTGACGGATAACATCAGTTTTCGTCAGAACCTCAGGTATCAGGATGCCTCCAGCGACTGGAATAACCTCTATTATCCCAGCAGCTATGATGCAACCAGCGGTGACATGACACTGTACAAGTTCAGCTATCAAACCCAGTGGCAGACATGGGCAATAGACAGTGGCTTTAATGGCAGTTTCTATCTCGGGGATACAGAGCATACCTTTACTACAGGGCTGGATATTTTCCTGTCGGATCTCAAGACCCGCAGCGCCCTCGGCAGCCAGTACCCGGTGATCAATCTCTATAATCCGGATTACAGCGTATTCCCGGATCAGGAACTCAATAACTTTGGCCCTGAATCAGAAGTGGAAAACCGTATCTTCGGCCTCTATTTCCAGGATCAAATCGACTGGGGTGACCACTGGAGCATGACGCTGGGGGCCAGGGTCGACAGATACAAGCAAGCATCTGTGGATGAATATGAGAATAAGCTCAGTCCACGAGCTGGGCTGAGTTACGCCTTCAACGACGATTGGGTTGCCTTCGCCAGCTACTCGGAAGCCTTCACGCCTCAGTCCTATGTCGATACCAATGGCAAAGTGCTGGATCCGGAAGAGGGCAGTCAGTGGGAAGTTGGCCTCAAGGCCAAGGCGCTCGATGGCGATCTCAATGCTACCTTGTCACTCTATGATCTGACCAAGAAAAATATCGCCATCGCCAATGTGGACGCAGGTGGTAACTTTACCTATCTAGCTTCCGGAGAACTCAACAGTAAAGGGGCTGAACTGGACATGCAGTGGTTGGTCAGCGACTCGCTGCAGTTTATCGGTCATGCGGCTTATACCCATGCGGTGGACGCCGAATACGACAACTGGGTTGCCAATGTGCCCCGTTATGCCTTGGGCGGCTGGCTCAAATACAACATAGATGAGGGTGTGCTTTCCGGCATGAGTATGGCGGCCGGGGTGAATCACTACGGTAAGCAGCAGGGCAACGCCCAGTCGGTATTGAACAGTGGTGATGATTTCTTCCTGCCGGCTTACACTCTGGTGGATCTCAATCTGGGCTACAGCTGGGATGATTATGATCTCAAGTTCATCGTCACCAATCTGCTGGACGAAGATTACTATTCCGGCTCTGACAGCTTATTGCGGGTTATGCCTGGCGAGGGTCGCCAGTTCAAGCTCAGTCTGAGTGTTCACTGGTAAGGAAGTCCTGCTGTTATGCGTAGATTCCTGTGGAAATGGCATGGGCTGCTGGGGCTGATTGTCGCTATGCCGCTGTTTATCATAGCGCTCAGTGGCAGCCTATTGGTGTTCAAGGCCGAATTGGATGCCTGGCTTAGCCCTGAACAGGTGCTGGCCAGCGCCGATTCCCGGCTGGGCTTCGGACAACTGCTGAAGCATGCGGATCAGGCTCTGCCTGAGCATGAAATACTCGGTTGGGAGTTTGCCGCCAATGGGGAAGCCGATAGTCTCTATGTTGCCAAGATGGGCAGCTATGAGTGGCAAAAGCTGTGGTTGGATCCCGCCACGGGGCAACTGCTCAGCCCGCCCATGTCAATGACACATATGCTGACCGACTGGCTGCTTGAACTGCACTATACCTTGCTGCTGGATCATGCGGGATTACTCTTGTCGGCATTGGTGTCAGTGCTGCTGATCCTGCTTGGGCTCAGCGGCATAGTTCTGCATCGTCATTTTTGGCGTACTCTGTTTACCCTGAGGTTTGGCCGCGGCTTACGTCTGCTGCTCAGTGATGGCCACAAAATGTTGGGAATTCTCGGTGTGCCGGTTTTCCTTATCCTGGGGTTTACCGGAGCCTGGTGGAACATAGAGCACTTCATTGATGAAGAGTTCGGAGGCCACGACGACAGCCAGTTTGTGCTGACCAAGCGCTACTACAATGCAGAGCTGGATTTCGATGCCATACTGGCCGCCACCCAAGAAGCGTTGCCCGGGTTTGTCACTACCTATGTACGCTTACCCGACCCCAGTTATCCGGGGGTGCACTTCTTTGGTCACCAATATAACAAGGGGCCACTGCGCAGCCGTTTTGGTTCCATCATCAGTTTCGACGATCAGACCGGCAAGCTCAGCAGCAGTTTTGATGTCCGTACTGCCGGGACGCTATACCAGTTTGTCGATAGTTTCAGACCATTGCACTACGGCACTTTTGGTGGCCTGACAACCCGAATTCTTTGGTGTCTGTTGGGTTTCTTGCCCTGCTTGATGGCGCTGTCCGGTTTTTGGATGTGGCGCAGCCGGGTGCGGGGCCGTAAGCGAACAGCTTGCCGATAAGGCGTTACACCAAAAAGTCTCCCTTCGTTGGGAATAAATCCAAGCCCCCTTGGGATTTGTCTGATAGACCCCCAAGGGGGCTTTCTTTAGTATCGAGTCTGCAAAGTGGGCTTGGTCCATTACCCTTTTGCATCCTTTTTACGCACGAGATATCGAGTCTCATTGTTCCGCCGTAGTCTGTTAGTTGGCACACTGCGTCGCTCAGGGAGGAGTGACAGGGAGAAGCTTATGCCAACTAACAGACTACGGCTTTTTTTACATCTTGACGGCTTAACCCTTTCCTCTCGCCGAACACTTTCTATACAGCTTGGTATAATTTCTGTTAGCGTTTACCTTAAACGGAACCGACCTTGGTCAGCCTCCACAGCTTCACATTGAAAGGGAATCGGTAATGAAGATTACAGCATACAGACATGGTGAACCCTGCTGGGTCGAGTTGGGGACGCAGGACTGGAATAGTGCCAAGCACTTTTATTGTCGACTCTTTGGTTGGCAGGCCGAAGATATCCCCATGCCGGAAGGCGCCTATACCATGTTGCAGCAGGCCCATGAGGATATAGGTGCCATGTATCAATTGCCCGCCGAATTGCAGCAGCAGGGTGTTCCCAGCCACTGGGCGGTTTATTTCGCGGTGGAGGATATTAATGCGTGTATCGAAGCTGTCAGCTCCGCCGGAGGCCAGCTTCTGATGGGCCCTCATGAAGTTGGCAGCGCAGGTAAAATGGCCCTGTTTACTGACCCGGAAGGGGCCCATTTTTCGGTTTGGCAAGGTGTCGAACATCCTGGTGCCGGACGTAAATGGGAAGCCAATACTCTGTGCTGGGTAGAGCTCGCCTGTCGGCAATCCGAACTGGCCAAAACTTTTTATCCCAAGGTGTTCGACTGGCAGATGCGCCGCAGCGAGAACGCTGCCGACTTTGAATACACAGAATGGTTACTCAATGGCGAGAGTGGTGATGAAGGCATTGGCGGCATGCTGGAAATGACAGAGCAGTGGGGCGATGTGCCGCCCCACTGGATGATCTATTTCAGTGTTGATGATTGTGATGTGATGGCCAGTCGGGCGGCCGAACTGGGCGGCAAGGTTTGTGTGCCGCCAACAGATATTCCCAATGTGGGGCGCTTTGCGGTGATCAACGACCCACAGGGAGCTGTATTCAGCATTATTCGGCTGACAATGGCACTCTAATCTCTCAGTTGGCGGCATCGATGAGCATATAGTTGCCACAGTTGCCTGGGGCAATTCTGGGCGCCTGCTCCAGCAGCGCCTTCAGATTGCTGTTATCTATCTTGGCTGGAAGGCTGAGTTGAATTTCGGTCAGCATGCCCTGGTGGCATTTAAGACTCAGCTTGTGGTTGCTCTCTGGGCCGAAGCTCTGCTGAAACGCTTGTCTCAAAGAAGCGGTCGCTATTTTTGCGCCGATATTTTGCTGCAGCAGATTAAGCAAGGGCGTTGCCTGATTCACCTCTGTCGTTAGCCTGAGTGCCAATGAAAAATAAGCTTCGGCACTTTCATCCCGGCAGCTGCCGTGTTTCCACCATTCGTGCCGCTCCAGGCAGCTGCCATAGGCGTGACTGGGCATCACGCGCCCCAGGCGTTGGGATAAGGCTTCACTCAACTCAATGGCGGGATAATCGCAGAAGTTATCGGGCTTGTGTTTGACCTTGCCGCAATAGCCATAGCTGATACCGCAGGAACGCTTATTGGGCCATAAGCCATGCAAGCTGAAATGACTGGCATCGAAGCGATCGGCGCTCTGGCTGCGACATTCGGCCTTACTTGAACCTCTTGACTCGCAAAAGGCGTTTTGCCACGACAGAGCCAGCAGATGGCTATCGTATTTGTCGGCCAGGTTGCAGGCGTTTTTGGTTTGAGGTTCAGTAGGCAATGCGCCTGCTTGCAGTTGGCCACAATCGGCGGCAATCCAGCGCAGTGGTGATTGCACCGCCGAGGTCTTGACCCTGAACCAAGAGGGAGAGTCTTGGCCGAGGCGCTCAACTATCACCAGTCTCTGCCCTGGGCTGCTGTAAAGCTGCCCGGGGTTAGTGCCCTTGTTCTTCGATTGAAACAGCGGACAAGCCTTGTCTATTAACAACTCACCGGAAAATGGTGCAGCCATTATGCCTACAGGCAACAGCCACAGCAGTAGTATCAGTAAGCGGGTCATAAGATTCCTCTTGGGTGAAACTGTCATCATGCGGATTTTAGTTTTGCCATGTGACACTTTGTATCCATGCTGGTTTGGCGCGCAACTTATGTTAAAAAATGGATCTTTGGTTTTGGGGCCAAGATTCAGATAAAACGCGCTATAGCCGAATATAGTCGATGCTTTGGCAACGAATAAGCCGCACCAATTTGTATCTTTGCCATTGTTGGACAAATGAAACGTAATTGTTGCTTGTCGATTAATTGTGTAGTTTGGCAATGACAGCAGAATTTTACAGGAAAAAGTTAATGAAAGGATGTATTCCCGCAGTGGTTATGGTGCTTTGTCTGGGAGCTTGCAGCAATACTAATGAAACGCAGCAGGCTCAAGCAGATGTGGAGCGCAGTGATGGTTACCGCTGTGAAAAAGTCACAGTGACAGGTTCAAGAATGCCGATCAGAAGATGTACCACCCAGGCACAAAGGGAGCAAGAACGCCAGGAAGCGGAAGAGATGCTAAGTAAGGGAAGAGTGCTTTCGCAGGAGTGAGTATGGATGCCAGTGGCTTGCACCACTGGCATTCAGGGATCAGGCTGACTTGATCAGTCGGCCTTCGGAGTCACGGAAACTACCGATGGCGATACGAACGAAGTCGATCAGAGTCCAGATACCCAGGCCACCCAGAGTCACCAACATCAGCAGACCAGTGCCGATTTTGCCGGTGTAAAAACGGTGTACGCCGAAGCCACCCAGGAAGAAGCACAGCAGCAGAGTAGGAACGAAACCCTTGTCGCTCAGTTGCTCATTTTCGATTGTCATTGTTTGTCCTTAAGTTAACTTTTGTCCCGGGTAAGTGATCAGCTTACCCTGCCCATCTTTGTAGCTTCCCACCAGTAACATAAAAGTGACTATCACAGTGTGGATAATATCGACTGCAAGTACCGCCATTCCGGTGAATACCAACGTAGGTTCGTCGGTTGAAATAAGCGTAATACCTACTATTGCCAGACCGAGATCGAACAGGCCATGGAGTATACGGCCACAGTAAAAGTGATGTATGCCCAAGATGCCGAAAATGCCTGAAAGACACACGGCTACGCCATAACTCTTATCGGATTTGCTGAGAGTCTGCACTTCCTTGTTCCTTTGTTGAAAGCTGAATAATCTGGCCCGGCAGGCATCTCCCTGCACATCTTCGAGCCAAACAGGTGGAGTCTACCCTTTTCAAGGGATTTTTATCAATAACAAAATGTTAAATTGAGATTATTCTGGCGTTTCTGTTTCAAACGCTTGGTATTGGATCACATTGATGTACCACTCTTTGACCCCTGATGGAGTTTGCACCTGAACTTCATCGTCAACCTGTTTACCTATGAGGGCCCTGGCCATAGGGGAATCTATAGTGATATAGCCTTTCTTAGTGTCTATCTCGTCCTTGCCGACAATCCGGTAGCGCACCACAGTGCCCTGGTCATTTTCCAGTTCGACCCAAGCACCGAAGAACACCTTTCCTTCCTGCTGCGGTGAGTAGTCAACAATCTTCAACTCTTCCAAGCGTTTAACCAGATAGCGGATTCGGCGATCTATCTGCCGCAACAAGCGTTTGTTGTAGGTGTAATCTGCGTTTTCGGAGCGATCGCCCTGGGCCGCGGCCTCTTGCACTTTTAGGGTGATCTCGGGGCGGTATTCCTTCCACAGGTATTTGAGTTCTTTATCCAGGGCTTCCCAGCCCTTACGGGTAATCAAATGGGCTTTCATCGATTTATTCGGTCAACTGCTGATGGCGCCAGGCGCCGATGCCAATAATGCAGAAGATTTACAGAACTCAGGCGTGCTTGCAAGTGCGCCTTCTTGCCAATGGGATAAACAGGATGCCTTTGTTTGTCATTTAACACAGGCGATGAGTGTCTGCCCCGGCTCGAAGCAGGCTTGTAGATGATCGCCCAGAGCCAATGGCAAGCCCTCAATGCCGTCGTTACATACCGAAGCGTAGAGGCGGTCGTTGCCGCCGATATCCAGGGTAATTTCGCTGCGCTGGGTATCGCGTTTGATTTGCAACAACTGGCCTTTGAGGCGGTTGCCACTGCTGAGGGGCTGCTGCAGCGAGTGGATACTGACAGCGGGAGCCTTGAACAGCAGCAATACCTTCTTGCCGATATGCAACCCCAGTTTGTCAGTGCTGGCATGGGTGATGGCGGCATCTATCTCCTGTCCACCGGCCAACTTGACCCTGACATTGTCATTGAGAGAATCATCCTTGAGCGCAATAACTTCACCGGCCAGTTGATTGCGGGCGCTGGTCTTGAGCGAGAAGTGTGCCATCAGATCCAGCAGGTTATCCATGGGAACGGCCGCATCCAACAGCGCCTTGAGCACCATGTCCTGCATCTGATCCATCAGTTCGTAGAGCTTCAGCAGACGCTCGCCAAACTCGGTCAACTTGGCGCCGCCACCGCCCTTGCCGCCCTTTTCACTGCTGACCACAGGCTGAGGGGCTTGCAGATTCATGTCGTTGACCGCATCCCAGGCCGCCTTGTAACTGATGCCCGCCTGTTTGGCTCCCTGGCTGATGGAGCCGGTAATGCGTATCTGCTTCAACAGCGCAATTCGTTTGGGATTGGCAAACAGTTTATCGGCATTGTTGAGAGTCAACAGGGCTTTGAGATCCATGGCATATTCCTTATCAGTGTCGGGGTTATTCTCCCTTATTGCGCTGATAAAGACCACAGGGATCACTCACTGACGATCACAGGCTTGCTTATCGTTATATAACTATGTATATAACGTTGGCAGTGTCAAATAGTGCATATATCTCATCAAGGAGTCGTTATGAAGTCCCTGTTCCGTCCTGCCCTGAGCCTGGCTCTGGGGCTGTTGTTGGCCTTTAACGTCAGTGCCAAGGAAAAAGTTACCGTTTTTGCCGCCGCCTCACTCACCAATGCCATGAATGAACTGGGCGCCGAATATGACCGCAAGCATGACACTGAAACCGTGTTCTCTTTTGCTTCCTCTTCGACGCTGGCCCGGCAGATTGCCCAAGGTGCGCCTGCTGAGCTGTTTCTGTCGGCCAACCAGAAATGGATGGACTATCTCGATGAAAACAAGGCCATCGACGCCGGCAGCCGGGTCACTCTGCTGCGTAACACTCTGGTGCTGATTGCGCCGAAAAGCAGTGCGCTGAACCAGGTTGAAATCTCGGCTTCCTGGGATCTCAAACAGGCTTTGGGTAACAGTCGGATGGCGGTTGGCGATCCAGATCATGTGCCGGCCGGTCGCTATGCCAAGCAGGCGCTGGAAAATTTAGCTTTGTGGCAACAGGCCGAACCTCTGCTGGCCAGAGCCAATAGTGTTCGCGGCGCCTTGGCGTTGGTTGAACGCGGCGAGTCATCTCTGGGGATTGTCTATTCCACAGATGCCAAGGTTGCCAAAGGGGTAAAACAGCTGGCGGTATTCCCCCAAGAGACTCACAAACCAATCAGCTATCCCATGGCACTGGTGGGTAAAGAGCACAGTAAAGGCGCCGAAGGTTTCTATCAATTCCTGCAGTCTGACGCTGCCAAGGCGGTATTTGCCAAATACGGCTTTGGCGTAAACTGAGATTTTGCCCTTGAGCATATTGACCGACTATGAAGTGGCCGCCTTGTTGCTCAGTCTCAAGGTGTCCACAGTGGCCGTGCTCTGCAGCCTGCCGCTTGGCATTTTGTGTGCCTGGGTGCTGGCGCGGCTGGAGTTCCCCGGCAAGTCTGTGCTCGATAGCCTGATCCACCTGCCACTGGTGCTGCCACCTGTGGTCATAGGGTATTTGTTGCTGGTCTCCATGGGCCGCAGCGGTTTTCTCGGTGGCTGGCTCTATGACACTTTTGGCTTCAGCTTTAGTTTCAGCTGGCGCGGCGCCGCACTGGCAGCTGCGGTGGTGTCATTCCCGTTAATGGTTCGTGCCATTCGTCAGGCGCTCGAAGGGGTGGATGTGCGTCTGGAGCAGGCGGCGCGCACCTTGGGCGCCGGCCGGCTCAAGGTCTTCTTCACCATCAGCTTGCCTCTGACCGCGCCCGGCATAGTCTCGGGCATGGTGCTGGCCTTTGCCCGCAGCCTCGGGGAGTTCGGCTCCACCATTACCTTTGTTTCCAACATACCCGGTGAAACCCGCACCATTCCCTTGGCCATGTACTCTTTTATCGAGACCCCGGGCGCCGAAGCCCAGGCCGCCAGGCTGTGTGTGATTGCGATATTGATTTCACTGGCCTCGCTGATCGCCTCCCAATGGCTCAGCAAGCGGGCGCAACAGAGGACGCTGGGACAATGCTGAAAATCGCTATCAGGCAACAGCTGGGGCAAACCCTGCTGGATGTGGACACAGAATTACCCCTCTCCGGGGTCAGCGCCGTCTTTGGCCGCTCGGGCGCCGGCAAGACCTCGCTGGTCAATATTCTCGGTGGCCTGGCAACGCCGGATGCCGGTGAGATCCGCTTGGGAGAGCGCTGGTTGTTTCATAAAGAGAAGAAGATCAACTTGCCACCTGAGCGGCGTAACGCCGGCTTTGTGTTTCAGGATGCCAGGTTGTTTCCCCACTATCGGGTGCGCGGCAATCTCAATTATGGCCGCAAGGATAAAGACAGTCGCGAGTTTGATACCGTGGTACAACTCTTGGGGCTGGAGAAACTGCTCGATCGTTTTCCCTTCACTCTCTCCGGTGGGGAAAAGCAGCGGGTCGCCATAGGCCGGGCCTTGCTGACCCGCCCAGAGATCCTCTTGATGGATGAACCGCTGGCATCGCTCGACTTGCCGCGCAAGCTCGAGCTGTTGCCCTACTTACAGAGGCTCACCGCCGAACTTAAGCTGCCGATTATCTATGTCAGCCACAGTCTGGATGAGATCCTGCAACTGGCGGATCAGATGCTGGTGCTGGACAAGGGCCGCTGCGTCCTCAGCGGCCCGCTGGAACAGGTGTGGGACAGTGACGAGCTGAGACCCTGGCTCAGTGCTCAGGAACAAAGCTCCTTGCTGCATGCCACTGTGGCCGAGAGTCATCCCGAATATGCCATGACACGTTTGCAGCTTGCTGACGGCAACAGCTTGTGGGTCAATGAACTGTTGCCCAAACAGGATATGCCGATACGGGTGCGGGTTCACAGCAATCAAGTCTCTGTGTGCCTGCAGGTGCCGAGCGGCAGCAGTATTCGCAATATCCTGCCGGTAACCCTGGAAGAGGTGAGCCGGGTCGACAGCCGCGACTATGTGCAGCTCAGGCTGAGGCTGGCGGGTATGCCGCTGTGGGCCAATATTACCCGCTGGGCCCTCGAGGAGCTGGCGTTGCAGCCCGGTATGTCGCTCTTCGCCCAGATCAAAGGGGTCAGCCTCACGGCCGCCGACTTGGCCCGTTCTCACTGAGGTGCAACAGAAGATCAACTACTGTTACAAAGTCTCGGGTGATTTTTGGTATCAAAATGGCTAAATTTAAGATATTTGGCCACTTTTTCAGATACTATTGTGCAAGTTTCAGGCTTGGCACTCGAGGAATAGCACATGGGACAAGAAACCTCCAAGATTCTGGTTGTCGATGATGATATGAGGCTGCGGGCCTTGCTGGAGCGCTATCTGATGGAACAAGGCTATCAGGTACGCAGCGCCGCCAATGCCGAGCAGATGGATCGCTTGCTGGAGCGGGAGAACTTTCACCTGCTGGTGCTTGACCTTATGTTGCCGGGAGAAGATGGCCTGTCCATCTGTCGCCGCCTGCGACAACAGGGCAACCCACTGCCGATAGTGATGCTGACCGCCAAGGGCGACGAAGTCGACCGCATCATAGGCTTGGAACTTGGCGCCGATGACTATCTGCCAAAACCCTTCAACCCCAGAGAATTGCTGGCACGGATCAAGGCGGTAATGCGCCGTCAGGTGCAGGAGATCCCCGGCGCGCCTTCGCAGCAGGAAGAGATGGTCAGTTTCGGCGAGTTTAGCCTCAACCTGGCTACTCGAGAGATGTACCACAACGAAGAGTCCATCGCCCTCACCAGTGGTGAATTTGCCGTGCTCAAGGTGTTGGTGACCCATCCCAGGGAGCCTTTGTCCCGCGACAAGCTGATGAATCTGGCCCGTGGCCGTGACTATTCGGCGTTGGAGCGCTCCATCGACGTTCAGGTTTCCCGGCTTAGGCGGCTGATTGAAAAGGATCCCGCCAACCCGCGCTATATCCAAACGGTTTGGGGCCTGGGGTACGTATTTGTGCCAGATGGTGCCGCCCGTAAATGAAGCTGCGCTGGTGGCAACGCCTGTTGCCCAGGAGTGCCTTCAGCCAAACGGTAATGCTGATAGGCTGTCTGCTGCTGATCAATCAGCTGGTCTCCTATTTGACTGTGACGGTTTATTTCATTAAGCCCAGTTATCAGCAGATCAACCAGCTTATCGCCCGCCAGATCAATCTGTTGTTTGTCGATGGGGTCGAGGTGGGCCGTGAACACCTCACCATAGTGGATGCCCTCAATGCCAAGGTGCGCGACGATGGCATGCATGTCTACAACCAGAAGCAGGCCAGGGAAGCCGGTATCGAGCGGGCGACCTACTATGGTTTCCTCTCAGCCCAGATGTCGGAATATCTCGGTGGCCCGGCCGAAGTGCGTATAGCCCAGAGCAATCTGTTGCAGATCTGGATCCGCCCGCCTCAGGCTCCCTCCATCTGGATCAAGGTTCCCCTCAATGGCTGGAACGAAAATGCCCTGTCGCCCCTTAACCTCTATCTGTTGGTGATAGGCGCCTTGAGTGTCGCCGGTGGCTGGTGGTTTGCCCGGCAACAGAACCGGCCGCTGCGGCGGCTGCAAAAGGCGGCTATCTCAGTTTCCAGAGGCAATTTCCCTGACCCGCTGCCGCTGACCGGCTCCAGTGAGCTCGTCGAAGTGACCAATGCCTTCAACCGTATGTCCCAGAGTATGAAACAGCTGGAGCAGGACAGGGCGCTGCTGATGGCGGGCATCTCCCACGACCTTAGAACTCCCCTGACCCGAATTCGTCTGGCTTCCGAGATGATGGTGGACGACGATGCCTACCTGCAGGAGGGCATAGTCAAAGACATTGAAGACATGGATGCCATCATCAATCAGTTTATCGCCTATATCCGCCAGGATCAGGAGAGCATTCGCGAGCCGGAACAGATCAACCGTTTAATTCGCGAAGTGGCCCAGGCCGAGAGCAACAGAGTCGGTGAAATAGAGCTGGTACTGGCCGAGTGCCCCGAAGTGCCGATGCAGAGCCTGGCCATCAAGCGGGTGATCGGCAATCTGGTGGAAAACGCCTTCCGCTATGGCCGCGGCTGGATCCGTATCGCTTCCCAAGTGGAAAAACACCGCATAGGTTTCAGTGTGGAAGACAATGGCCCGGGTATTGCCGAGAGCCAGATCCCCAAGCTGTTCCAGCCCTTTACCCAAGGTGACAGTGCCCGCGGCAGCGTCGGCTCAGGGTTGGGACTGGCGATCATCAAACGCATCATAGACAGGCATCAGGGCAAGGTCATTCTCAGCAATCGCCCCCAGGGTGGGCTGCACGCTCAGGTGTGGTTGCCGAGAGATTAACACGCCATACGCTTTATGGCCGATTGTCATTCAACTGTCATGCTCCAGTCATAAACTGCGCTCAGTTCAATCAATTGGGCGCAGTTTGCCATGAAGATTTCCACCCTTTCTCTCGGCGCTTCGGCGTTGTTGCTCTTGTTGGCGGCCTTGCTCGCCTCACTGGTGCTCTGGAGCAGTGAACAGAGACAAGAGGCAGAACTGCAGAGCCAGACGCTGCAAGGCTTGCAGCAAGAATTTTTGGTGGATATCCGTGCCAATCTGGATAAGTATCTCGCCAGTGGCGATGCCGGGCGATTGGAACAAGCCAGAGCCCAGCTCAATGATATTCATGACCGTCTGCCGGTAGATTCACAGCTGGCACAGGAGCTGGCGCAATTGGTGACGGCTCTGGATGGTAAATATCGCGCCGCCGGCAAGTTGGCCGGAAATCCCAGGCAGCTGTTGGCCCATGCAGAAACCGAAATGTTGGACAACAACAAGCGCCTGGCGGATTACGGCGATCAAGGGCTGGCAACGGCGCCACAAGTGGCGCATGAATATCTGCAGCTTAGTCGGGAGCTTCCGCCGCTGGTTTACCAGTTGTCACAGCTGACCCAGGATTACTTGCTCGGACGGGAGCAAAGACTCAAGCCTTACCTCGACAGTACCATAACCCAGTTGGCCGACTGGCATGACAGACTCAGCGCCTTGCCACTGCTTGGTCTCTATCGCACAGTAGAGGCCGATGAATTTGCCCTGGGTGACGATGAACCCGAGCGCGAGGAGATAGGCGAGAGCTACCGCGCCGAGCTTCTGAGTCTCAGCAGTCGCTATGCCAAGGAAGTGACCAATACCGAGCAGCAACTGTTGGATAACCGTCAGATGCAGGATGCGCTGCGCGCCGATATGCACAAGTTGCAGCAGAACTTGCTGACCATGGCCGCTGAGCAGCAACGGCGTACCGACAAGCTCAAACACGAGCTGCAGCTTTGGCTCTATCTGGCTTTGGGGGTGCTGGCCTTATTTGCCGTGGCTTATTTGATTTTGCAGCAGCTCAGGGTGGTGAAGCCGTTGCAGCTGCTCAACACCGCCTTCAGTCAGCTGAGTGAGTCCAATACCCGCGAGCGCCTCAATATCAGTCGTCGCTGTGAAACCGGCCAGATAGCCGCCCACTTCAATGCTCTGCTGAATCGTTTCGAGTCCGAGGATGAACAGCAGCGGCAACAATTGGCACGTATCTCCCAAAGCCTATCGGCCCTGGTGCAAAAAATCAGTGAAATGGCCGGCAGTACCCGTGAGACCCAACAAGTGGTGGATCAGGCTCGGCAGCAAACGCTGGAGCTCAGTGAATTGGCCGGACTGGTGAGTGATAGCTCAGCTGCGCTGGCCTCCCGTGCCGGCAATACCGCCGAACAGATGCACCAGAGTGAACTCGAAGCGCAGCAGATGCTGGAAGCCACAGATTCAACCCGCACCGCCGTTGCCGAGTGTCATCAAGCGCTTGCCAGTCTGGATGATTCAGTGGCGGCTGTGGCGGGAATTATCGACGTGATAGGCAATATCGCCGGGCAGACCAATCTGTTGGCGCTCAATGCCGCCATAGAAGCCGCCCGTGCCGGTGAGCAGGGCCGAGGCTTTGCCGTGGTGGCCGATGAGGTGCGCAGCCTTTCCAGTCGCACCCAGAGCTCGCTCGATGAGATAGGTGCCATTCTCAATCGGCTTACCAATGCCAACAAGAGTCTGGGGCAGAGTATGGATGGCATAGCCGAGGCGACCGACAGGCAGAGACAGAGAGCCGAGAGCCTGAAACAGCTGGCGCAGGAGGTGAGACAGCAGGCTTTTGCCATGGCGAGTGGGACTCAGCAGGGTACTGAGTATGCCCAGTCACAGCTGGCGCATCTGCAATCCTTCTCCAGCGCCATGGAACAGCTGCGCAGCCAGGCGATCACCGCCTCAGAGCAGGGGCAGGCAATCGCCTCTCAGGTGGCTGCAGGTGTCGCCGAGATAGAACAGAATCTCGGCATTAAAGCCGCCTGAGTCGCTATTAGAGGCTCGCCAGTATGGTTTCGGCCTTGCTGACTTCGAAAGTCTTGGGCGCTTCCACATTCAACAAAGAAACCACGCCATCGTCTATCACCATGGCATAGCGCTGCGAGCGTAAGCCTCCGAAGGCGCCAGTGTCCATTTCCAGCCCCAGCGCCTTGGTGAAGGCACCATCACCATCGGCCAACATCATGATCTCACCGGCGTTTTGGGCTTCACCCCAGGCTTTCATCACAAAGGCATCGTTGACCGACACACAGGCAATGATATCGACGCCCTTGGCCTTGAGTTCATCGGCCAGCACCACATAACCCGGCAGGTGAGCCTCGGAGCAGGTGGGGGTAAAGGCACCGGGAACAGCAAATAGCACGGCCTTCTTGCCGGCAAACAGTTCCTTAACCTTGTGGTTGATCATGCCCTCTTTACCGAGTTGGCTCAGAGTGGCATCCGGCAGAGCTTGACCTTGTGCAATCATGGTATTTGTCCTTTCAGTGGGAATTACAAACCATCATAGCCGTTAATGGAATGGACAAACACAGACATTCTACAGGGGCAATCAGGCGGCAGCCGGCCGGTGCCGAAACAGCGTCCGCAACGCCAGCCAGCATAAGCTGAGCAGCAGTTCGGCCGAGGCTGCGAGCAGCAAGCCACTGAGTAGGCCAATGGCAATGGCATCGCCCTTGAGCAGAATATTGTGGCTGTAGTTGTCCCAGACTTCGCGGCGGATATCCGCCTGTGGCGCAAACGCCAGTTGCAGGTAGGGGCTGTAGAGACTCTCGCGGAAATCGGCCAAGGCCTGCTGCAACTCGGAGCGGCGTTCTACCATGGCGTTGAGCTTGTCGCCGCCGGAGGTAAATACCGGATCTTTGTTGGTCACATAGTGGGCGATAAGCTTATCCAGATCGCCCCCGAAGAAACGGTCGGCATCGCGCTGAAACCCGGCCAATTGGGTTTGGATCTCGCTCAGGTGGGCCTGCAGGCTCTTGCCATATTGATCGACAAAGCCAGGGAGCTGAATCCCCGACAGCACCCCTACAAAGAACAGCAGCAGTCTGAGATAGTCGCGTATGGTTCTAAGCATCATGCCTCCCTGAGTTCCGGCCAAACCAGATTGCCGCAGCCGCCCTGTATCTTAACTGACCGGTTCTGGCTTTGTTGCCGCTCTATCTGTGTCGCCCATAGCACACAGGGCTGCAACCAAAATGGATGCTGACTCAAGCGGGTGTTTTTGACAAGTGCCTGCCGCTGAACACAGGCTTGGCATAGCAGAGCCTCCTCAAGCGCAATGATGCGGGTTACTGTTCCGCCGGAGGCTTGATCCCATATTGGGACAGGGAATCAATAAATTCCTGCTTTTGGTAGCTGATAGCACGCTTAAGTGCCTTATGGCCCTGCGGAAGTATGTCAGCGCCGAGCTTGCTCAAAACATAGTTAAAGTCCTGGATATCACTGGTTCTCACCATCTGCTCCAGCATGGTTTCCCCCGAGTGGCTGACTAGGGTCAAGTCAGCCTTTGACTCAACCAAGGCCTTTACCACCTCAAGATTGCTTTTTTCACCTGCTCCTTGAATCGGATTGGCGGCGTACATCAACGCCGGGCGGCCGTCACTATCTCTGGCATTCACATCGACATTGATGCCGATAAGGTATTTGACCGTGTCCAGGTGTCGGTACATTGATGCCGCCATTAAAGCGGTTTCCTGGCGACGCCCTGAATGCCCGTTAATATCGGCGCCTCTTTCAACCAGGAGTTTGACCATCTCTACGCTCTCTTTCCCTGCAGCCGAGTACAATAACTCAACCAAGGTTTCAGCCGTGAGAAGGCCTGGCGGCGCGTTGTCGAGTAATTGTCTGGTTATTTCCAGTTGGCTACTCATAACGGCTCTCTCAATATCTTGTTTGGTGATATTGGCGCCGTGGCGAACCAGAGTAGTGACATAATCCAGCTGGCCAAACCAAGCTGCGTAATACAAGGGGCTGTTGCCAGAGTCGTTGGTTTGATTAATGTCGGCACCACTCTCCACCAGATAATTAAAGACTTTGGCATCATCTGTGCCCACGAGTTGATGCATCAGGGTTTCTTTATAGCTTCCCTTGACATTTAAATTGGCGCCCTTGGCCACCAAATAGCGCACAACCTCTAGGTTGTCATCACGCACGGAGTAAGCGAGAGCGGTCACTCCGTCTGTGTCCTGGGTCTCGAGTTTCGCCCCCTTATCCAATAGATACTTCACTATATCCAGGTCGCCCCGATTCGCAGATATCATCAGCGGTGTACTGCTGCGCTCGGCATTTATTACCAGTAGGGCATTGATGTCGGCGCCCTTGGATACCAGGTACTTAACCGAAGCCAGGCTGCCGGCCGATACGGCCGTCTTGAGCATCAGCTCCTTGTTGCCAAGGGTGACTCTTTGTTGTTTTACCAGGTAATCCAAAATCTCTGTGGCACCGTTTTTGAGCGCAATGATGGAAATCTCTTCGGCATATTCCCTGGAGAGCACCTGGCCGGTTTTATTCAATAATGACTTGAAGATATCCAGATGATTATTGTGGGCCGCTATCTCCGGTAACCCCCAGCCACCGTTATTCTTTTGTTTGAGGTTGGCGCCGTTCTCCAGCAGCAAAGAGATCGCCTGCTGATGGCCAAACTCGACGGCCACCATCAGAGCCGTCCAGCCATATTGGTTTGAGGCGTTAATATCGATATTTTTCTCAAGCAGAAAAGAGATAAGGGCCAGGTCCCCCAACTTGGCGGCAACCAGCAGAGAGTTGAAACCATTTTGACTGCTGGCGTGAATATCGGCGCCTTGCTCAATCAGCAGCTTTGCCATCTCAGGAGTGGGTGACATCAACAGCGCATTCCAGCCGGCAGGGTTCTCAAGGTTGATGTCAGCGCCCTGAGCAATCAGCTGCTTTACCGAGTCCAGTTGGCCATCCAATACAGCTCGCATCAGTGGCGACAGACCCTCCTCATCCAAACTGTTCAGCTTGTGCGCCGCAGTTGTGGCTGCTGCTGTCTCGGGCTTAGCGCTTGCGGCCATAGCTGGTTTGCCAAAGAGAAAGATTCCCATCAAAACACATACAAACATCATCCTGAACTGCATTGTGATATTTCCTGAACTCTGTTTATGGGGCTGATCCGATAAGTCTTGCCCAAAAGTGCGGAGCAAAATATGCGGCGAGCCACAAAATGGCGCGGCTCTATGTTCCTTGTCGACTCAGTTCATCGCCGCTTTGACATAGACATCGAAGCGGTTTTTCTTGGTGGCGATAACAGTGCTGGGTTTAACCCCGGCCAGGTTTTCGGCGTAGTCCGGCCGTTTGACCACTACCCGCTTGCTCGCCAGTGCCAGCGCCGGGGCCAGCAAGCCGTCGGCATCGGTATCGGCGCCGACCAGGGTCTGAAATACCCGCATCTCTTTTTTTACCAATGCCGACTTGTCTCTGTGGGGATACATGGGGTCCAGATAGATCACATCCGGTTGCGGACTTATCTGGCTCAACGCCTCCAGACTGGAGTCGTGCAGCAGCGTCATTCTTTGCTGCATCCAGGGGCCGATTTCGCTGTCCTGATAACCGCGGCTGAGACCGTCTTCCAGCAGCGCCGCCACCAAGGGGTTACGTTCAATCAGAGTCATTTGGCAGCCAAGGCTTGCCAGCACAAAGGCGTCACGGCCAAGACCGGCCGTGGCATCTACCACTGAGGGGCAGGCGCCTTGCTTGAGACCGACCGCCTTGGCTATGGCCTGGCCACGGCCGCCGCCGAACTTACGTCTGTGGGCCACGGCACCGCTGACAAAATCGACACAGATACCGCCAAGCTTGGGTTCGTCACGTTTGAACAGGGTCAGCATCTCCTGCTCAAACCCCAAGGCAAACACAGAGTCTTCTGAATGCTTCAGGCCCCAGCGCTCGGCAATAGCGCACAGGCGTGGCTCCCGGGTATCAAAATAAATGCTATGGCTTGGTTGCTTCACTGTGTTTGAGTCCTTGGCTGAATTGGCGCCATTATGCCAAATGCCAACCTGACTGAATACGTTCGGCTGCAACTCGCAGGCAGAGCAGCTATAATGCCGCGGTCATTTACCCGTCAGTCATTGGGGAACTCATGCTCAGCTACCGTCACGGTTTTCATGCCGGCAACTATGCCGATGTGCTCAAACATTCCATCTTGTTGCAGGCGCTGAGCTTGTTGCAGAAGAAAGATAAACCTTTGGTTTATATCGATACCCATGCCGGTGCCGGTGGCTATGCACTGGAAGATGATTTCGCCCAAAAGACAGGGGAATATCTGGAAGGTATAGGCAAGCTCTGGCAGGAAACGAGTGTGCCGCAGGCGATGACAGCCTATCTGGAGGCGGTACGCCATTTCAATGAAGGCAACGAGGAGCAGGCCACAGATGAGCTGGCCTGGTATCCCGGATCTCCGGCGATAGTGGATATGCACCTTAGAGAGCAGGACAGAATGCTGCTGCACGAGCTGCATAATACCGATGTCGAACTGCTGCAGGAGTATTTTGAAGGTGCCCGTCAGGTGAAGCTGGTTCACGGCGACGGTCTGCAGGGCCTGTTGGCCGCGGTGCCGCCACTGGAGCGTCGGGCACTGGTGCTGGTGGATCCCAGCTATGAGCTCAAGAGTGACTATCAGGATGTGGCCGATACCCTGATAAAAGCTCATCGCAAGTTTGCCACCGGGGTGTATCTGCTCTGGTATCCGGTCGTCAATCGGGCCCAGACTGAAGCCATGCTGACGAAGCTGAAAGACAGCGGCATTCGGCGCCAGTTACGGATAGAGCAGAGTATCAAGCCTGACTCGGATGAATTCGGTATGACGGCGGCGGGTCTGTGGGTCATCAACCCGCCCTGGCAGTTGGATACCCAGGCCGAAGAGCTGCTGGCCTGGCTTCACCCCAGGCTCAATCAGGGTGACGGCAGCGTCACTGTCTCCTGGGAAGTGGGCGAGTAAGCTTGGTTCCATCATAAAAACTGTTGGCCGGGTCACTGGGTATTAATTGGGTACTAAGTCGGATACCGAGTTGTGTACTAACGGCCCGGCCTGTTAACAGTGGCCTTTACGGCGTCTAAGCGACTGTGGTGACAAGCGGCTGTGGTGAATTATTCCGACAGTGCTTTCAGCTCGGCCAGCGTCGCCTCATCTACGAGCCCTAGCGCCAGCGCCTGCTGCGGATTGGTCTCTATCAAATAGGCACTGATACTCATCATATTGCGCAGCGCCATGCCGTTGGGGCCATCGTAAGCCGGCTGCTCGTTCCACTGATCCTGAGCCCAGGCGGCCCAAGTGGCCTTGAGGCTGTAGCCCGCCTCACAGAAGATGGTGCGGGTCAGTTGGCTGCCCTTATCCAGCATCTCCTCGTCGTTCATGCTGTTGTCTAGCTCGCCCTTGTGGCTTTGCATGACTTGCTTTACTGCCGCTATCGCTTCGGCGGTTGCGGGAACCGGGCCAAGTTGGCTGTCATCACAGGCTATTACGGTGGAAAAGGGCATCAGCAGACAAGCACAAAAGCCGAGGGACTTGAGGTTAAACATCTTCACTTCCTTGTTGTTGCGCCTCTCAGGCGCGGCTCAAATTGCGGTAGCGCTCCAGCAAAATTTTCACCCGTTTCACATAGGCGCGGGTTTCCGGGTAGGGTGGCACGCCGCGATATTGGGTCACTGTGGTAGGGCCGGCATTGTAGGCCGCCAGCGCCCGGGTCATGTCGCCATCGAAACGGGCCAGCATCTGCGCCAGATAGCGGCTACCGGCATCAATGTTCTGTGATACCACAAAGGCGTTGCTGACACCAAGCTCTTTGGCGGTATCCGGCATCAACTGCATCAGCCCCATAGCGCCGGTACGAGACAGGGCCTTGGCGTTGAAGGCCGACTCGGCGTGGATCACCGCCCGGATTAGCGCAGGATCCAGATTGTAAGTTTGGGCGGCGAGGGCGATTTCGGTGGCATAGTCACTGTCAAACAGAGGGATTGCCTGCCAGTTTACCTTGGAGTCTGGTCGGCAGGCGAAACAATCATAGAGAATGATCTGATATTCCTGGCTGCCGGGGGGCTTGTCGCTGAACGCCATCACACCGTTGGCCTGGCGGTACTGATAGACTTTACGCTTCGGCAGACTGCTGTCACTGATGCCGTGTTCGGAGTAACGCGCCACTATACGGGGTTTGGTCGAAGGCTCTTTAGTCAAAGCTGAAATTTTTTCACCCATGACTGAAGGCTCTTTACTTATAGCTGAAGGCTTTTTTCCTACGGCTGAATGCTCTTTATCCATAGCTGAGGGCTTTTTTTCTACGGCTGAGGGCTCTTCACCCATGGCGGCCTTTTCCGAAGGCATAGGTATCTCGGTGCCGGCAAGCGCAGCAAAGGGCAGCACCGAGCTCAGCAGCCAGAGTAGCAAAGAGATGAGTCCTTGGCCGGAAGTGTGCTTCACGCCTGATAACCCGCCCGTGTTTCCAGTTTCAATATGTCAATGATAGCAAAGAGTTGCTGCATTTCACTGTGGATCTGGCTGAACTCCTTTTCGAAGGTGGCTCCCTCAAAGATGGAGGCGGTCTCGAATCTATCCTTGTTACTGGGAAACAGGATCAACAGCTGCCTGCCGTGGAAGGCGCAGCGCAGATCCCGGCCGAACTTCTTGCTCAAGTCCAGCAAACGCTCCATAAACAAGGGGTTCATCAACACCCGGCCATTGATCTGATTGTCGGCAAAGACATCGAACTCTTTTTCAAACACGGGATCTTCCAGCTTCATCTGCTTCAGCCCCGAATAGCTGGAAGAGAGTTTCCCCAGCAGGCCGCGGTCGCGGATCAATACCGCATGGCAGCCGAAGTTTTGTGGCACGGTAAAGGTCATGGCCAGTCCCTTGAATACCTCGCTGGTACGCTTCTTATTCTTGCTATCCCGATATTCTGACTTCAGCACTAATTCACTGATCCCCAGTTCGACCTGTTTATAGCTACCGGTAATAAAATCACTGGAATGTGCTATGTCGTGCTTGGGCAAAATGCCGGCATCACGAAATGGTCGCAGTGGCAAACCATCGTTGGGACTAAAGGTAAAGTCGTCGCCGAAATAGCGGAAGATCAGCGGGAACAGATCTTTTTTAACCTGTGTTTGAAACGCCTTGATGGGTTTCTTACACCAGAAAAACATCAGCAAAACCGGGGTAAGGGCGAGGGCAAACGAAGCTTCCGGGCCAAGGGAACTGTAGTACATAAGGTCGTACCAATAGTGCCAAACCAGCAGCAGAGTCACCACAAGTGTCAGTACAAACAGGGCTACCCGGGTTCGGCACTGCTTGAGGCTCTTGATCCTCAGTCTTTCATACTTACTGGCCTTGGGCTGTATATGCTGGCGATAGTATTGCTGCAGCTTGGGCAGATCTTCGCTGGGGGCCTGTAAGCCTTTTCCCGGGCGTACCGGGGAAATCTTGGCCCCCATCAGGAAGGTGATAATATTCACGGGTCAATCTTTTACTCTGTCTCAGTTCAAATAGTCGCCGGCATTGACCGGACTTTTGGCGCTTTCATCCGCCTCATAGAAGGGCAGAGCCTGTACCTTGGCCATGGAAGCTATGATTGAACCCGGGAAAATTTCCACCGCATTGTTGAGTTCAGTGACTGCCGAGTTGTAGAAACGCCGCGCCGCAGAAATATGGGCCTCCACTTCGTTATAGGTCTGCATCGCCTGCAACATGGTGTTGTCTGACTTGAGTTCAGGGTAGTTTTCTACCGACACCATCAACTGGCCAACACGGCTGTTGAGCTGGTTGGCCAAATCCAGATGTTGTTTTACCGCATCTGTGTCGGCCGGATTGTAGCTTTGGGTCAGTTGAGTGCGTAATTCGGTGATCTCGGTCAGCAGCTGTTTTTCATGGTCCATGAAGCGCTTGGCTATGGTGAGAATATTGGGTAGCAGATTGGCCCTTTTCTTGAGCTGGACATCTATGCCGGAGAGGGCTTCACGAGCCGTGTTGCGTTTTTTTATCAGGCTGACATACCAGAGATAAATCAGTATCACGGCGATCGCCAGTATCAACAAAAATCCATCCATATTTGCTAAAGTTCCATGCAGTTTTTTCTGAACTGCGCCAGCTAACCATAAAATGGCCGCAAATGCATCTTTGTTGTGATTTTGAACCTATGCTGGCCCTTTGACGGCGAGTCTTGCCAAGTCAATGAAAACCATCACTTATATGGCTTTAAATATAGATTTAAGCAAAAGCCTGTAAATCAAAGGTTTGGTCTGTACGTTTTTAGTACATGGAAATATTATGTAAATGATTCATTTGAAATATTTATCTATTTTTGAGTGGTAAAAAAACAGCAGTTTTTGACTCAAGTCTGTTGGAAGCCGCTATAGGCCATGGGAAAACTGTTTACCGTGCGCCAAAACGAAGAAATGGAATCATACTATTTACAAACAGCTTTTATTATGTTCAGGCAAGGTTCAGACAGCGTATTGTAAATTGTAATGACACAACGTTGGGGCAAAGCGAATTAGTTCAGCGAATTTGCCTTTATGGACCCGCCCTGGGTCCTTTTTTTTGCCTCTAATTTCCCGCCATTCTTCCAGGTTAAGTTTCAGTTAAAAGTGTCACGGCAAAATGGCCGGCCGCTTGTCGTAGATGTTACGGCCATGAAAATAGAACCGGCAGCCGAGCCGGCAGACAGGGAAATCAGATGCAGTCCAATCATTCTCAGCAACCGCTCGAAACCGCCAAGAGTGGCTGGTTTATCCGCTTCCTCAATGTGGTGGAGCGCCTTGGCAACCTTTTGCCACATCCCATCACACTATTTGCGTTGTTTTGCGCAGCCGTCATCCTGATCTCCGGCATTGCCGGTTATTTTGAAGTCACAGTGGTGGACCCTCGTCCCGAAGGCGCCAGTGGCCGCAGCGCCGATGGCCTGATCCATGTGGTCAGTCTAATGAATGCCGAAGGGCTGCGGATGATAGTCTCCAACCTGGTGACCAACTTTACCGGTTTTACGCCGCTGGGCACTGTATTGGTGGCCTTGCTCGGGGTAGGGATTGCCGAACGCTCAGGACTCTTGTCCGCTGGCATGCGGGCGCTGGTGATGGGAGCCTCCAAGCGCCTGGTTACCCTGACTATTGTCTTTGCCGGAATCGTCTCCAATACCGCCGCCGAGCTGGGTTATGTAGTGCTGATCCCCATGGCGGCGATGATCTTCCATTCTCTTGGCAGGCATCCCTTGGCGGGGTTGGCGGCGGCCTTTGCCGGGGTATCCGGTGGCTACAGTGCCAACCTCCTGCTGGGAACCGTGGATCCCCTGTTATCCGGGATCACCGAAGCGGCGGCGCAGATGATAGACCCTGACTACACTGTGGGCCCCGAGGTCAACTGGTACTTCATGTTTGTCTCCACCTTTGTGATCTCTTTCCTCGGCGCCTTGGTGACAGAGAAAATCGTTGAACCCAAGCTCGGTCGCTATGATGTCTCTGAAGCCAGTGTCGATTTGGAAGATCAGCGGATGGAAACCGTCACCGAACTGGAGAAAAAGGGGTTGAAAATGGCCGGTTTGGCGGCGCTGCTGCTCGGCGCAGTCTTGGCATTGACCGTGGTTCCCGAGTGGGGCCCACTGCGTCACCCCGATACGGGGGAAGTGGCCGGCTCGCCGTTTCTCAAGGGAATCGTGGTGTTTATCTTTATCTGCTTTGCCATTCCCGGGCTGGTATACGGCAAGGTGGTGGGCACCATGAAAAAAGATACCGATGTGATCAACGCCATGTCCCACAGCATGAGCACCATGGGCATGTATATCGTATTAGTGTTTTTCGCCTCGCAGTTTGTGGCCTTCTTCAAGTGGACCAATCTGGGCGCCGTGTTGGCGGTGACCGGCGCCGATGCTCTCAGCGCCCTGGGGCTGACCGGGCCGATAGTCTTCCTGCTGTTTATCATGATGTGTGGCTTCATTAACTTGATGCTCGGCAGTGCCTCGGCCCAGTGGGCAGTGACGGCGCCGATATTTGTGCCCATGTTGATGTTGGTGGGTTATGCGCCGGAAACCATTCAGGCGGCCTATCGAATAGGTGACTCAGTGACTAACCTGATCACGCCCATGATGAGTTACTTTGGCCTGATCCTGGCGGTCGCCGCGCGCTACAAGAAGGACCTGGGGATAGGTACTCTTGTGGCCACCATGTTGCCATACACGCTGGTGTTTTTCGTCGGTTGGACCCTGTTCTTCTTCCTCTGGGTATTCGGCCTGGGGCTGCCGGTTGGCCCAGGTGCGGCTACCTACTATTCACCGGCGGGCTGATGGTCTGTAACAGTGAATGACTGAGGATTTTAGTGGGAAGGGGCTTAGGTGATATACGCTAGCCCCTTTTTTAATCTTTTGGCTTTATTCGGCGCCGCGGCTTAAGGACGGCTAAAGCCAGAGTAAGTCTTGCGCCAGTTGCTGGGGCTCACCCCCAGGGCGCGTTTGAAGGCGTCTCGCAGACCGGCGGCACTGGCAAAACCGCAGCTGGAGGCAATCAGTTCCACCGACATATGGCTCGACTCGAGCAAGGATTGCGCCCGGCGGATCCGCGCCTGCCCCAGCCATGCCATAGGCGCCAGTCCGGTTTGCTCCCGGAACTTACGGTTCAGGCTACGCTGGCTTAAACAGGCTCTTTCTGCCAGTTGTGCCAAGGTCAAAGGCAGGTGCAGATTGTCCATCAACCAGAGTTGCAAATTGGCCAGCTGTTGCTGCTGCGGCAGCCATTGGCGATGAATTCTTTGCGACTGACAACCCTGACGCTCGAGCGGCATCACAAAGAAGTCGGCCGTGGTCTCGGCGGCCTGGGCACCAAAGTCACTGGCTATCATATGCAGACACAGATCCTGGCCCGCGGCCAATCCCGCCGAGGTCAATAGCTGGCCGTTGTCGACAAACAGCATGTCCTCTTCCACCTCTATATTGGGATAACGCTTGGCCAGTTCGGGCGTCAGTTGCCAGTGGGTAGTTGCCCTGAGGTTATCCAACAGGCCTGCGGCGGCCAATACGCAGGCGCCGGTGCAGATAGATGCCAGTCGCACTCCGGCCCTCGCGGCTTGCTGCAGCGCCTGAAGAACTTCGGACTCGCTGAACAGCAAGGGGTCGCGGATGCCGGGGATTATCACAGTATCCACTTGACTCAGCAGCTCAAGCGGGGCGATATCCGAGATGCTCAATGCGCCGCTGCAGATGGATTGCGCCGGGCCGCAAAAGCTTACCTGGTAAGGTTTGTGGCCGCCGCTCAGGGAAACCAGAGGAAACATCTGGTAAGGAATGGCGAGATCGAAGGCGACAAAATCCCTCAGTACCAGAATCGCAATCCTGTGCTGAGGTTGAGAAAGAGCTGAAGACATGTTTCCTGCCCGGCGCCATTCCGGCGGCCCAATAGCGTATGTGTGCAAGGCAATCTAGTTCAAGCTCAAAACCCTGTACAGCGGCTTGTGGCCAAAGTGACTGCCTGGATCACAGCCTGCTCAAGTTGGCCAGACTCTTGCGGCAATTGGCCGGTAACCGGCTGTTGCAGCCTGCAATAGGTTACTAATCTCAACGGGACTTTCTGACTCAAAGGAGCGTTTATGAACCGTCGAGACTTTACCTTATCCTGCCTGGGAACGCTGGCCGCAGCCTCTCTGGGCGGCGTGGCACCTCAAGTGCTGGCCGCGGGCGCCTCAGGCCAACGGCCGGCAGCAAACTCTTTACCCGCCGGCACCAAAGCCAGCACGAGCGGCAAGCCACATATCGCCTTTGTACTGTATGAGGGCATGACAGCCCTGGATCTCATAGGGCCGGCTGAAGTGCTCGCCGGTGAACAGTTTGATGTGGACTTTGTTTGGTACGACAAGGAAGTGGTCTATGCCGAGAGCCGCGCCAACAAGCGTTTGGGGTTAATGCCAACCGCAACCTTTGCCGAGATTGAGCAGACAAACATTCTCTGCGTTCCGGGAACCAGTAATCCATACAAACAGCTGGAGCGCACCGAAATGATTGACTGGGTGGCTCGGGTCGGCGCCAAGGCCGACTGGGTCACCAGCGTCTGTACCGGCTCATTTATTCTCGGGGCCGCCGGTTTGCTCAAGGGGTATAAGGCCACCTCTCATTGGGGCGTGTTGCAGGACTTGCGTTACTTTGGCGCCGAGCCTGTAGTCGATAGAGTGGTTCACGACCGCAATCGAGTCACAGGCGCCGGGGTCACTTCAGGGATCGATTTTGGTTTGCTGCTGCTGTCGCTGCTGACAGATGAGCAGACAGCCCGCGGCAAACAGCTGGTGCTTGAATATGATCCCCACCCCCCTTTTAACAGTGGTTCGCCCAAGCTTGCTTCTCCTGCCTTGTTGGAAGCGGTGCGCGGTGGTTATATGGATTATCTGCAAGCGGTTGCCTCCAACTCCCGCAGCCAACTGCAGGCCCTGGCAAGCAATTTGGGGATCAAGCATCCCTGAGACAGGCCTTTAAGGTTTAGCTTCAAGGCGTTGTAAATGAGGACGAAAATGGTTCCGTTTTTGTTCTAACTATAAGCTATTGTTGAACTTTTTCTATTGTCATACACTATCGGGCCCTTTGGTTTGTTGGTTGGGCCCGCATGCGTTTTTCATCTGCACGTTTGTTGCTGCTAATGGCTTGGTTGGCCACGAGTTTTACCCTGGCCGCCGAGATAGGCGACACGGCCGTGGTCGGTAAACTCTATTTCAGCGGCGCCGAACTGCCCGGGCAATTGACTCCAGAGGGGGCCGCTTGGTGGCCGGAGCCTATTTGGTTGCTGTGGCTCATGAGCCTTGGCAGCTTCTTTTGCCGTTTTCGTTGTTTTGCGCTCTGGCTGCTTGCTTTGCTGGCGTTGCAACTCAAGTTTGTGATTCGGGTCGACGACAGCCTGCTGTGGAGCAGTTGGCTAGTGTTGCTATTGCCGACACAAGTTTTGTTTGGCCTGATTTTGCTGTTGATTGACCGGGGCGAGGGCGCACGAGCCCAGGTAATCACCCTTGACTGACGATAGTCCAAGTCCCAAGCCGTATTAAGGGAGAACAATAGATGTCCAGAAAAGCCAGAGCCGCCATGGTCTCGGTCTGCTCCAATATTTCGCTGATCATCATGAAGGTGGCGGCGGGTATTGTCAGTGGCTCGGTCAGTATCATTTCAGAAGCGATTCACTCCGCCATGGATTTGGTGGCGGCCTTGATCGCCCTGTTTGCCGTGCGCCGCGCCGATGTGCCGCCTGACTGGGATCATCCCTACGGCCACGACAAGATAGAGAATGTTTCCGGGGTTATTGAGGCGCTGTTGATTTTGGCGGCGGCCGGCTGGATTATTTTCGAGGCTGTCGGCAAGTTGCTCAGCCCCTCAGAGGTGGAAGGCCTGGGCTGGGGGGTATTGGTGATGCTGTTGTCGGCGCTGGTTAACACAGGCGTCAGTGCCTATCTCTACCGGGTGGCCAGGGAAGAGCAATCGGTGGCGCTTGAGGCCGATGCCCTGCACCTTAAGGCCGATGTGCTCACCTCGCTCGGGGTAGCCGTGGGGCTGCTGCTCATCTGGGTGGGTGGCTATTTTGGCCATAATCTGGCGCTGCTGGATCCCATAGTAGCCATAGGGGTGGCGCTGTTTATTCTCAAAGAAGCGATAAGCATGTTGGATCAGGCCTTCAAGCCGCTGTTGGATCACAGCATCAGCGAAGAGGAGCTGAACCAGGCCGCCGAGATAATCGCGCACCACTGTCCCAATGAAGGCGGCTTTCACGACTTGCGTGGCCGTCAGGCGGGCAGACGGCGTCATATCGACTTCCACCTGACCTTGCCCAAGGAGATGAGTGTTGGCCATTCCCATGCCATTTGTGACCGTATCGAGCAGGCCTTGATGGCTGCCATCCCCCATGCGGCGGTGTTTATCCATGTGGAGCCGCTGGAAGAGCAGCCCGAAGAAGAAGGCTTACTGCAACAGGGCGCCTGAAGCGGCGCCCGTGTGGCTGCATCAGAGCCCTTGATGGGGGCCGAACACTTCATAGTGGATCTGCGTTTCCCCAATACCCAGGGCCAGCAACTGCGCCTTGATGCTCTGCATAAAGCCTATGGGGCCACAGCAGTAGAATTGGCCCTCGGATGGCAGCATGGCCGCTATCGGTTCCAGCACCATGGTGCCATTCAGGTCATAATCCTGTCCCTGAATATCAGTCTCAAGCGGCTGGCGATACCAGGTCAGCGCCTTGAGATTTGTCTGCTCGGCCTGTTTGCGGCGTATATCTTCGGCAAAAGCGTGCTGGGCGCCATTTTCACAGGCATGCAGCCATAGTGTCTCGGCGCAGTCTTGCTGCAGGCGGCTGTTTAACATGCTCAGCATAGGCGTCAGGCCAACTCCGGCAGATAGCAGTACAACCCGGGTGTCAGGCTCAGTATTCAGGAAAAAATCCCCCGCCGGCGGGATTAGCTCAAGCTCACTGCTGATATCGAATTCATTATGCAGCAGGTTGGAAACCAATCCTTCGTTTTCACGTTTAATGCTGATGCGATAGTTGCGGCCGTTGGGGGCATCCGACAATGAGTATTGGCGGATCTCGGTATGGGCCAGCGCCGGATGGCTGAGTTTTAGGTTCAGGTATTGCCCCGGCTTAAAATCGACCACAGGGCCGCCATCCTTGGGCGTGAGTTCGAAGGAGGTAATGGCGGCAGACTCGCGGCGTTTGTTGCTGACAACAAAGGTGCGGGTGCCGCTCCAACCCCCTTGTTTGCCAGCGGCATCGGCATAAATCTGTGCTTCGCGGCCAATAAAGATATTGGCCAACACCCCATAAGCCTTCTCCCAGGCATCCAGCACCTCTGGCGTGACGGCATCGCCGCCGAGTTCTTCCAGGGTGGCAAGCAGATGCTTGCCGACTATGGCGTATTGCTCGGGTTTGATCAGAAAGCCTGTGTGTTTCTGGGCAATTCTTTCCACGGCTTCACCGAGAACGGCCAGGTTGTCGATATGTTGGGCATAGGCGGCGACGGCATTGAACAAGGCTACAGGCTGATCGCCCTTATGCTGATGAGCCAGGTTGAACACATCTTTCAATTCAGGATTGTGGTGGAACATGCGCTGATAGAAGTGTTTGGTCAGCTCTGGGCCGGCGGCAACCAGCAGGGGAATAGTACTCTTGACCACTTGGATAGTGTGTTGATCCAACATAAAGACAACCTCAAAGATTCATTTAAGTTATATGTTCCGCGATAAAATAAACATGCATTTGATTTGGATCAATAAAAATCCTGACTGGATCTGTCAGGCATTTAGTATGGTTCGCAAAAACACTCGTGTGCGTGATGTATATCTATGTTTTATCGTATCTGGACCCTGATTCTGGCTTGTTCGTTTCTTTGGTTCGCTTCTTTGGTTCGCTTTTCTGCTTCCGGTGCCAAGTTGCCTTCAGTGGCCAACAATGACTTTTGCCGCTAAAAAGCGGATAATTCCCCCAATTTTGCTCAATTTGACCCAGATCACAGCCGGTCGCCGGTTTTACCGCTGCGGCGAGTGTCATCGGGAGAGCGGGAAACCCCGCCGGAACTCGGAACTATCCAATGGAAATCAAAGTAAATTTTCTCGACAACCTCAGACTCGAAGCCAAGTTTGATGACTTCAGTGTCATTGCCGACCAGCCAATCCGCTACAAGGGCGATGGCTCGGCACCGAGCCCGTTCGACTACTTTCTGGCTTCATCAGCGCTGTGCGCCGCCTATTTTGTGAAGGTGTACTGTGTCGCCCGCGATATTCCTACCGAAGGCATTCGCCTGTCGCAAAACAACATAGTCGACCCGGAAAACCGTTATAACCAGATCTTCAAGATTCAGGTGGAACTGCCGGACACCATCTCTGACAAAGACCGTGAAGGCATATTGCGTTCCATCGACCGCTGCACTGTGAAGAAAGTGGTTCAGACCGGCCCCGAGTTCCAGTTGGAAACCGTGAATAACCTGGATCAGGACGCCCAGGCGATGCTGATGCTTAAGCCGGATGATAGCCACAGCACCTTTATTCTGGGTAAGGATCTGCCGCTGGAGCAGACCATAGCCAACATGACCAACACCTTGGCCGAACTGGGGATGAAGATAGAGATCTCCTCCTGGCGTAACCTGGTGCCCAACGTTTGGTCGCTGCATATCCGTGACGCCGCTTCGCCCAAGTGTTTTACCAACGGCAAGGGCGCAACCAAAGAGAGCGCGCTCTGCTCGGCTCTGGGCGAGTTTATCGAGCGTCTCAGCTGCAACTTTTTCTACAACGACCAGTATTTCGGCCCCGAGATCGCCAACGCCGAATTTGTTCATTATCCCAATGAGAAGTGGTTCCAGCCCGGCCCCAACGATGAGCTACCGCCCGGGATCCTCGATGACTATTGCCTGGAAATCTACAACCCGGATGGTGAGCTCTGCGGCTCCAACCTTATCGACACCAACTCGGGCAATGTCGAGCGCGGCATCTGCGCCATTCCTTATGTGCGTCAGTCCGATGGCGAGACTGTGTATTTCCCCTCCAACCTGATTGAAAACCTGTATCTCAGTAACGGCATGAGCGCAGGTAACAACCTGGATGAGGCCAAGGTGCAGTGTCTGTCCGAGATTTTCGAGCGGGCGGTGAAACGCCGCATCATAGAAGAGGAGCTGGTTCTGCCTGAGGTGCCGAAAGCCGTGCTGGCCAAGTATCCTTCGATAGTGGCCGGCATAGAGGCGCTGGAAGCCCAGGGTTTTCCGCTGGTGATCAAGGATGCCTCCCTTGGTGGCCAGTTCCCCGTCATGTGTGTGACCCTGATGAACCCCCGCACCGGCGGCGTGTTTGCCTCCTTCGGCGCCCACCCCAGTTTTGAGGTGGCGTTGGAGCGCAGCCTCACCGAACTGCTGCAGGGCCGCAGTTTCGAGGGGCTCAACGATGTGCAAAAGCCTACTTTCAACAGCATGGCGGTGCAGGAGCCGGAGAACTTTGTAGAGCACTTTATCGATTCCAGCGGGGTGATCTCCTGGCGCTTCTTCAGTAGCAAGCCGGACTATGAGTTTGTCGAATGGGACTTCTCCGGCAGCAACGCCGAAGAGAGTCAGAGCCTGTTCGGGATTCTTGAAGAGATGGGCAAAGAGGTCTACATCGCCGAGTTTACCGAGATAGGCAATGCCTGCCGGATCCTGGTGCCAGACTTCTCCGAGGTGTATCCGGTATCGGATCTGATTTGGGACAACACCAACAAGGCGCTGGACTACCGCGAAGATATTCTTAACCTGCATCGCCTCAGCGACAGCCAACTGCAAAGCCTGTCCGAGCGCCTCGAAGACAGCCAATTGGATATCTACACGGATATCATCACCCTGATAGGCATAGAGTTTGATGAAAACACCGTCTGGGGCCAACTGACGATACTCGAACTCAGACTGCTGATCTGTCTAGCCATAGGTGAGCTGGAAGAAGCGCTGGAGCTGACCGAAACCTTCCTGCAGTACAACAACAATACCGTCGCTCGTGGCCTCTTCTATCAATGCCTGCAGGCGGTGTTGGAGATCAGCCTGGACGATGAACTCGAGCTGGACGATTACCGTTACAACTTAGGGCGCATGTTCGGCCAGGAAACCCTGGATGCCGCCATAGGGTCGGTCAATGGCACAGTGCGCTTCTACGGCCTGACCCCAACCAATATGCAGCTCGAAGGCCTGGAAAAACACCAGCGGCTGATCGAAAGCTACAAGAAGCTGCATGCTGCAAGGGCTAAGCTGGCCGCCAAGAAGTAGTCTAAGTTCAAGGGGCGTGTTTGCCCCTTGATAATCCTTATTTGCAACAACGGCTTTCGGCGACACCGAGGGGGAGTCGGTGCAATTCCTCACCCCAAAGTGTCGTATTCAGCTGCAGATATACGCCTAATTCCAGGCACAGGCGGGACTGTGACCGTCGAAAACAGGGACGTTTTCGTCGAGCGCCCATGGATAATGGAATGGACCCATCCCCTTTTAACCGGCCTTGCAATGGGCCACGATGAAGTTGTTGAAAGTCATCTGGAAAGAGGATGGGTCCACTATGAAGATTACAACCATCGGTTTGGATATCGCAAAGTTGGTGTTCCACGCTGTTGCGGTCAACAAAGCAGGTAAGCTGTTGCGGTCAACAAAGCAGGTAAGCTGGTGCGCAAGAAAATGCTTAAACGAAAAGAAGTGCTCGGTTTTTTCGCTAAGTTGGAACCTTGCCTGGTCGCGATTTAAGCCTGTGGTGGCGCTCACTATTGGAACAGGGAAATTACTGCCCTTGGTCATCAGGTTAAGTTGATCCCTCCTCAATATGTCATTCCCTATCGGCAGGGAAATAAAAATGACTACAACGATGCCCTTGCCATAGCGGAGGCGGCTCAGCGACCAAACATGCGCTTCGTGCCCGCCAAATCTATCGAACAACAAGATGTGCAGATGTTGCACAGGGTTCGTGAGCGACTCACACAGCAAACCACCGCCTTGGTGAATCAGGTTCGAGGCATGTTGGCCGAATATGGGATAAAAGACAGGACAGCCATATCTTTTTGATGTTTCGCCCAGCCTTGACTAGGCTTTGAAATACCCATCAAAGCTCAGTCGAGGTTGGTTATGACCACTGCCCGTCGCCAGTTGATAGACGCTGAAAGTACGCCCTTTTACCACGTGATTAACCGTTGCGTTAGAAGGGCATTTTTGTGTGGTGAAGATGCACTATCGGGGCGCAGTTACGAACATAGGCGTGGCTGGATAGTGGATAAAATCAGGCAGTTGTCGTCAATATTCTGCATCGACGTTTGCGCTTATGCGGTTATGAGTAATCACTACCATTTGGTGCTCAAAATCGACCTTGCTGCGCAACAATCGTTGTCACCATTTGAAGTCGTTGAGCGTTGGACAGGGCTCTTTAGGGGCAATCCTGTGGCGGCAAAGTTCCTCAAGGGCGATAGTCTCTCAGAAGGTGAGCGAATACTGTTGGATACGCTGATTAGCGATTGGCAGGAACGCCTTGGCAGTATCAGTTGGTTTATGCGCTGTTTAAATGAAGATATCGCCCGCAAGGCCAATCGAGAAGATGGCTGCAAGGGCGTATTCTGGGAAGGGCGCTTTAAGTCGCAGGCGTTGCTCGATGAACAGGCGCTACTGGCCTGCATGATGTATGTGGATTTAAATCCCATTCGCGCCGGTATTGCAGATTCGCTGCAAACTTCTGATTACACATCCATTCAGGAGCGCATAGAAGAAGTTGCTGAGCCAGCAACTGCCAACACTTCACTTAAGCCTCTGCTGCAATTTGATGGTGCAGCCACTGCCGCCGAACAAAGCGGCATTCCGTTTCACTTTGCCGACTATCTGGAACTGATTGATTGGACAGGTCGCGCGGTGCGGGAAGACAAGCGTGGCTTTATTGCCTGTTCCAGACCCAAACTGCTGTTTGAGCTTGGTATCAGCGACGATTCCTGGATAACTTCCGCCAAGGAGTTTCGCCGTCAGTACAGTGGCATGAGTGGCCGATGGGATGCAATGTGTGCCATGAAGGCCAAATATGGTGGTAAATGGTGCCGGGGTAAGCAACAAAGCCAAGCAATACATCCCCATTAACCTTAAACCGTTGGTGATATTGCAGCAACAGGCTTAAGCCTGCCGCAGGCATGCCTGGCAACCGCAGTTTTTGCATGAAGCATGCAGATTACTCGTCTTAGATAGCCTCATTTCCAAAAATCCGTCGTTATTTATCAGAGACTGACCCCTGCAACGAGCTTCCTTGCAGTTCAGAAAGTGTTTTGGATGTCCTGTCTGCTTTGGTATGAAGCACGCAGATTACTCGTCTCACAAAGGCTCATTTCCAAAAATCCGTCGTTATTTATCAGAGACTGACCCCTGCAACGTGCTCCTCGCGGCTCAGAAAGTGTTTAGGATGTCCTGTATGCTGACTCCGAAAGGGGCGGTTTTCCTATCAATGCGGTCAATGAAGTGAGACGTTCAATCGATCCAACGACAGCGGAGTAACTCAAAAGGGGCTTTGCTTGTTCAAAGTCTCTTGTATCCCCAAGGACACCCCGGATTGTTGCCAAAGTTGCCACTTGGTTTAGAGCCATAATAACCGCTGTGCCAGCGGCATAAAGTCGTGGAGCTTCGCCCCACACCCGAGAAAAGGGGGCTGTATCGACTAGCCCCCTTTTCAAACCCCCAGCGACCCCCGACGTAGCCGAAATCCCCGCTGGCTTATGAAGCAAATTGGCTGCACTCAGGACTCGCATCCGTGCTCGACCTTCGAGCCTCGACATCCCTGTCTCGGCTACGCCAATTTGCAACAACGCCTGCGGCGGCTCCGAAGGGGGAATTGGTGCAATTCTTCCACAACAGTGCTGCTTGATATTGCTTATATACCTGCAGACATATGCCTAATTCCAGGCACAGGCGGAACTGTGACCTTCCGAGCCAGGGATGGCGAGGCAGAGCTTACACGGACGTACTTGTCGCGTGTCACAGGATCGCCTGTGCGAGAGCCCACCGCAGGTGATGGGCTGCATCGTGGCCGGAAGCTCGGTCAAAGCCTATTAGCGACACCTAAGGGGAAGTCAGTGCCATTCTGTAAGGTTTAAATCTACTGATTCATTGATCGTACACCTCACTCGGCGCCCGTGCAGCACACTTCTGGACAATTCCGAGTTACAGTATTTGCTAAATTAGTAGTTATCGGACGAATTGAGGTATGGCAATACCTTCTCTACGCAGAATGGGCTACCTTGAGGCGCGTGTCTACAGATATGGTGGTGTTATACTTCTCCATGAACTAATAGGGTATTGCCATGTACTAATGGGAGAGTTTTTAGTTTTAAATACCTGTTTTTTATCAGTTGTTTAAGGGTGTTTTCTCTTTTCTATTCTCTAGAAAGATTTTGCGAAGACATATTTAAAGACAGCAATGCTTCATGTAAAAAGTACTCATGTTCTACGTATTTGAAGGTTTTCAGGAGGTAGTGATGTTAGAGCTGTTTTTAAGTAGTTTGGAGAGGGTCGCTAAAATACAACCTCAGATAACCATCCTCATTCTAGTGTTAGCCTTATTAGGTAGTGACTTGATCTCGTTCATCAATGACTTTATGGCGGTAATGAAATGACTTTAATGCTCTGGTCTAAAATGCCCTCGAAATGGATTGCAGAGGGAATACTAAGAGAGTCCTTTAGTGGTGGTAGGAGTGTTAGTGATGATATCGCTGCTTTGAAGTTGTTCATTGTACTGTGTCTTCTTGCCAAGCAAGTTAACCGTTCGAGTGGTAGCTCGGTGGATGATGTTTTGGAAATCAGGGCAACATATGATCAGCTTACAGATATGTGTTCACTGAGCCGTTCTTTGGTGTCTAGAGGCTTAAAGAAGTTACATATAACAGGGTTGTTATCATCCGCTGGTGTTCGAACAAAAACATATACTTTTACTCAAGGAGTCTACCGAGGATGGTGCAAGCTTCCAAAAAGAGCACTTGTTAGAAATGAGGAAGAAATCCCAGCGATGAAAGCTTTTCTCAATAGGTATTCCCACGAACGTGATGCTCTAAAATGCTTTTTGTACATACTTGCTAGTCGAAGCAATAGTAGAACTTACGTCGATCTTAGTCGGGGAACTATAGCCCAAAAGACTGGCGTAAGTCTGGATGCTATTGATGGCGCTATCGGATTTCTGCAAAGCACTAGTTTGATTTCTAAAGTAGAGGACAAAGGCTTCTTAGCTAACTCTATTCGTCGTGATTTGTCAGAACGACTGCATAGGTACTGGGTGATTGGTAGCAGCAGTTTGAACTACAAGACATATTCGGTTGAAAGTGAAGACTCTATTCTTGTTAGGGAACCATCGTTGTACTTTATGGAGAACAACAGGAGATAATGCATATTTCATTCTCACGTAATTCAATAATTTATCTATTAATTCAATAGGTTAATTAACGTATTGAGAGGTTGGACTGTTCAGTGATACATAATTTCTAGATGTGCTGAATTCAGATAACTTTTGGTAAGGTAAAATCGTATTACTAGAATGTGCATGAGTATTTGCTCTAAGTGAAAATGGGGCAAAACCAATTTAGGACAATCTGTCAGCTATTCTCTGGCGCTGGGATGTCGGTGCGCAAGCCGACAGCAGGTCGGTGACCTGCCATCCAATCAATTGCCAAACTTATTGATGGATAAGTTTGCCCCCCTTGATGACATCCACCAATGGATTCACGCCGTAGCTGTAGGCGAGTTCCGCTGGGGTTGAGATCCGCCACAGGCAGAAGTCGGCATCCATTCCCTGGCGCAGCATGCCTATGCGCTGTTCGCGACCCAGAGCGCGGGCGGCGTTGCGGGTGACACCGGCCAAGGCCTCTTCCGGCGTCAGGCGGAACAGGGTGCAGCCCAGGTTGAGCATCAACAGAGTTGAGCAGATGGGGGAAGTCCCCGGGTTGAAGTCGCTGGCCAGCACCATGGGCACCTGATATTGGCGCAGCAAGGCTATCGGTGGCAGCTGGGTTTCCCGCAGGAAGTAAAAGGCGCCTGGCAACAAGGTGGCGCAGGTGCCGCTCTCGGCCAAGGCCTTGACCCCGGCTTCATCCAGATACTCGATATGATCCACAGACTTGGCCCCCAGACGGGCGGCCAGTATTGAGCCGCCCATGTTGGAGAGCTGCTCGGCGTGCAACTTGATATCCAGCCCTTTGGCCTTGGCGGCGCTAAGAATGGCTTCTGTTTGCTGCAGGTCGAAGGCGATATTTTCACAAAACACATCCACGGCATCGGCGAGATCTTCCGCCAATACCTGAGGCAGCATCTCCTCGATCACCAGTTGCACATATTCCTGCTCCCGGCCTTGATATTCTGGTGGGAAGGCGTGGGCGCCCAGGAAGGTGGTGACCACATCCACATGGTGGTGTTTGCCCAGCTCGCGGGCGACCCTGAGCAACTTGAGTTCGGTGGCGGTTTCCAGCCCGTAGCCCGATTTTATCTCCACCGTAGTAACCCCTTCTTTGGCCAGGGCGTTGAGGCGGCGGCGAGCCTCGTCGAACAGTTCGGCCTCGCTGGCCTCACGGCAGGCCTTAACCGTGCTGATAATGCCGCCACCGGCACGGGCGATTTCTTCATAGCTGGCGCCTTTGAGACGCAGCTCGAACTCGTTGGCGCGGTTACCGGCAAACACCAGATGGGTATGGGCATCTATCAACCCGGGCGTCAGCCAGCCGCCTTTGCCTTTGTAAACCGGAGTTGCCAGCACGTCGAAGGCAGGCAGTTCGCTGCGCTTGCCAATCCAGGCTATTTTGCCATCTTTGACTGCCAGGGCTGCGTCGGTGATGGCGCCATAAGCCTCTGATACAGAAGGGTCCATAGTGGCAATATTGATATCTATCCAAACCTGATCCCAGGACATGCTTGCTCCTTGTTGTTTGCCTTAAAGCCGGCCGCGGTGGCGGCAACCGCCGTGATTTTGTGAGCTAACTTGTATTTACTTGTATATACAAGCTAGGATTATAGCCGAGTTTTTCAGCAGATTGAAACCAACACAGAGTCGATTCGATGAGCACAGCCAAGTTCGCCCGCATTAAACAGTACATCTCAGACCGCATTGAGTCAGGCGAATGGGTGGAGCACTCCAGGGTGCCTTCCGAAAACCAACTGGCAGAGCTGTTTGAGTGCAGCCGGATGACGGCCAGAAGGGCCTTGACCGAGCTGGTGGACAACGGCGTGCTGGAGCGCAGTCAGGGGCTGGGTACCTTTGTGGCCGAGTTCAAGTCGCAGTCATCCATGTTGTCTATCCGTAATATCGCCGATGAGATCAAGGCCCGCGGCCATGGTTACAGCGTGCAGGTGCTGGAGCTGACCGCCATAGAGGCCCTGGCGCCTATCGCCATCGCCCTGGGGCTGGAGACCGGCAGCCGGGTGTTTTACTCGGTGCTGGTGCATTGTGAAGAGGGGCTGCCGCTACAGCTCGAGGAGCGCTTCGTAAACCCTCAGTTGATCCCCGACTATCTGCAGCAGGATTTCAATTTGCAGACCCCTCATGAATATCTGTCGCAGGTGGCGCCTTTGACCGAAGCACGCCACACCATAGAGGCGATAGTCGCCAATGAACAGATACGCGCCCGCTTGGCGATTCCCGCCAGCGAGCCCTGTTTACAGATACTGCGCCGCACCTGGTCACGCCAGGGGGTGGTGAGTTTTGCCAGGCTGATCCATCCCGGCAGCCGCTTCCGTCTCGGAGGGCATTTGACCTTCAGAGGCGAAAATAAACCTAAATAAAAACAACAAAATAAACCACAAGACAAGCAACAGAGGAATGGAAGTTTATGGATAAGAGATATGATCCGGCGCGCAAAATCATTGCGCCGACCGGCACCACTCTGAACTGTAAGAGCTGGCAGACCGAGGCGCCGCTCAGAATGCTGATGAACAACCTGCATCCGGATGTGGCCGAGCGCCCCGAGGATCTGGTGGTTTACGGCGGCATAGGCCGCGCCGCCCGCGATTGGCAGTGTTTCGACAAAATCGTCGAGGTGCTCAAGCGTCTGGAAGAGGATGAAACCTTGCTTGTGCAATCCGGCAAGCCGGTGGGAGTATTCAAGACCCACAGTGATGCCCCCAGGGTGCTGATCGCCAACTCCAACCTGGTACCCCACTGGGCCAACTGGGAACACTTCAACGAGTTGGACAAGCAAGGGTTGGCTATGTACGGCCAGATGACCGCCGGCTCCTGGATCTATATAGGCACCCAAGGCATAGTCCAGGGTACCTACGAAACCTTTGTAGCCGTGGCCAAGCAGCATTTCGACGGTGAAGCCAAGGGCCGCTGGATCCTGACCGGTGGCCTGGGCGGTATGGGCGGTGCCCAGCCTCTGGCCGGTACCATGGCCGGTTTCTCTGTGCTGGCCTGTGAAGTAGACGAGACCCGTATCGATTTTCGTCTGCGTACCCGTTATCTGGACAAGAAGGCCCACAGCCTGGACGAAGCACTGGCGATGCTGGAAGCCGCCAAGGTCGAGGGCAAGCCGGTTTCCGTCGGTTTGCTGGGCAATGCCGCCGATATCTTCAGTGAGCTGGTTGAGCGCGGCATTACTCCGGATGTGGTGACAGACCAAACTTCGGCGCACGATCCGCTGAATGGCTATCTGCCTCAGGGCTGGACGCTGGAGCAGGCCAAGGAGATACGCCTCAAAGACGAGGCCGCTGTGGTCAAGGCCGCCAAGGCTTCCATGGCGGTGCAGGTTCAGGCCATGTTGGCGCTGCAAAGCCGTGGCGCCGCGACCCTGGACTATGGCAATAACATCCGCCAGATGGCGTTTGACGAAGGAGTGGCTAACGCCTTCGATTTCCCCGGTTTTGTTCCCGCCTATATCAGGCCGCTGTTCTGTGAAGGCATTGGCCCGTTCCGCTGGGCGGCGCTCAGTGGTGACCCTGAGGATATCTACAAGACAGATCAGAAGGTGAAAGAGCTGATCCCGGACGACCCACACCTGCACAACTGGCTGGATATGGCTCGTGAACGTATCGCCTTCCAGGGGCTGCCGGCCCGTATCTGCTGGGTTGGCCTCAAAGATCGCGCCCGTCTGGCGCTGGCCTTCAACGAAATGGTGAAAAACGGCGAGCTGTCGGCGCCTGTGGTCATAGGCAGGGATCATCTGGATTCCGGCTCTGTGGCCAGTCCCAACCGGGAAACCGAATCCATGCTCGATGGCTCGGATGCCGTCTCCGACTGGCCGCTGCTCAATGCGCTGCTCAATACCGCCGGTGGCGCCACCTGGGTGTCGCTGCACCATGGTGGGGGTGTCGGCATGGGCTTCAGTCAGCACTCTGGGGTAGTGATCCTCTGTGACGGCAGCGATGCCGCTGCCAAGCGGGTATCCCGGGTATTGTGGAACGATCCGGCCACGGGCGTGATGCGTCATGCCGATGCCGGCTATGAGATTGCCAAGCGCTGTGCCAAAGAGCAGGGCCTGGATCTGCCTATGTTGGAGGACTGATGATGACCACTCAAATCACTCTGACACCGGGAAGCCTGACACTGTCTGAACTGCGCAGCATCAGCCGCGCGCCAACCCAGCTGCAATTGCATCCGGAATCGCTGGCAGCTATCAACAGCAGCGCCGCCGTGGTGCAAAAAGTATTGGATGAGGGCCGAACGGTTTACGGCATCAACACCGGCTTTGGCCTGTTGGCCAACACCAAGATTGCCCCGGCGGACCTGGAACTGCTGCAGCGCTCTATCGTGTTGTCCCACGCCGCCGGTACCGGCCAATTGATGCGCGATGAAACCGTGCGGCTGATGATGGTGTTGAAGATCAACTCACTGTCCCGCGGTTTTTCCGGGATCCGTCTCGAGGTGATCAACTTCCTGATCGCCCTGGTCAATGCCGGTGTCTACCCTTGTGTTCCCGAGAAGGGTTCAGTGGGCGCCTCGGGCGACTTGGCGCCGCTGTCGCACATGTGTCTGCCGATCATAGGCGAGGGCGAAGTGCGTTATCAGGGGCGCATCATGCCCGCCATCGAGGGCTTGAGTATCGCCGGTCTGAAACCGATTGAATTGGCTGCCAAAGAGGGCCTGGCCCTGCTCAACGGCACCCAGGCATCGACGGCGTTGGCACTGGAAGGCTTGTTCCACGCCGAGGACCTGTTTGCCGCCGGCTCTGTGGTCGGCGCCATGAGTGTCGAGGCGGCCATGGGCAGTCGCAGCCCGTTCGACCCGAGAATTCATGCGGTGCGCGGTCAAAAGGGCCAGATAGACTCGGCGGCAGTATTCCGTCATCTGCTGGGGAGCGGCTCCGAGATTGCCGAGTCACACGCCAATTGTGAAAAGGTGCAGGACCCTTACTCCCTGCGCTGTCAGCCACAGGTGATGGGGGCTTGCCTGACGCAGATCCGTCAGGCGGCCGAAGTGCTGGAAATTGAAGCCAACGGCGTGACAGATAACCCGCTGGTGTTTGAAGATACCGGCGAGATCATCTCAGGCGGTAACTTCCATGCCGAACCCGTGGCCATGGCGGCGGATAATCTGGCGCTGGCCATTGCCGAGCTGGGGGCCATCAGTGAGCGCCGCATTGCGCTGCTGATCGATTCCAATCTTTCCAAGCTGCCGCCATTCTTGGTGGAAAACGGTGGGGTTAACTCGGGCTTTATGATTGCCCAGGTGACAGCCGCGGCACTGGCCAGTGAAAACAAGACCTTTGCTCATCCGGCCTCTGTCGACAGCTTGCCGACCTCGGCCAACCAGGAAGATCATGTTTCCATGGCGACCTTTGCCGCCCGCAGGCTCAAGGATATGGCGGAAAACACCCGCGGAGTACTGGCAGTGGAACTGCTGGCTGCGGCCCAAGGGCTGGATTTCCGGGCACCGCTGCAGCCAAGCCCGGCGGTAGCCAAGGCCAAGGCTGAACTGCGCGAGCGGGTTACCTTCTATGACAAGGACAGGTACTTCGGTCCGGATATCACCAAGGCTACTGAGCTGCTGGCTAGTGGGCGCTATAACGCCTATCTGCCAAAGGAACTGCTGCCAAGCAGCCTCTGAGCCGGGAATAGTTGAAAGGGTCAGCAGGCCCTTTGGCATCTGACGGTAAAAGAGTCCGTATAAGAAACACAAAGAGCGCCATTTGGCGCTCTTTGTTTATTGAAAAAAGACAATATACCCGGCGTTACCAGGTATCCAATTCTGTGATCTTCAGATTCAGCAGCTGCTTTTGCCACTGGTTTTTATCTACTCCTTCAACCCAGATCACCGAGGATTGCCGCTGCTGGCCCTTGCGCAGATAGGTTTCCGGCATACGTTTGATGGCACGCCAGACCTGCAGCTCCTCTTCTTTCATCTTGCGGCCCTGATCGTTATAGAAGCTGGCACTGATCAGGACTTCGACCATATCTTCACTGCTGTTGCTGTCAAGCTCGAAGGTCAGGCCCAGTTTGTCGCCTTTCCACTGCACTTGCTGCAGCGAAACGCTGATCCCTTCTCTGGCTGTCTTGCCGAGCAGTCCGGGAGTGGTCATGGCGCTCTGGGTCAACTGTTCGACCACGGCGGTTTTGCTTGGATCTGGCTTGGTGGCCATTTCCACTGCAGCCGCTGTGGTATGGGCGGCCGTATTCGGCATCTCGGCAACCACTTCTTCAGTGGTCGTTTCGGGTTCGGCGGCGCTGATCACCGCCTCCGTGAGCACATACTCCCAGGTGAAGTCATCTTTGAGTATGACTCTGGCACCATTTTCCAGAGTGACTTCGGCCACCTGGGCCGGCTCGGCGATGGCAAAGCTTGAGCTCAGTACCAGTGCCAGGGCGCTGACGGCAAAGCTGGGTTTGAAAAGATTTTGTTTCGACATGAAAAAATTCGCTCGGCTGAATCCTGCGTCAACAATAACCGGGCTAACCTGGGCTGGCAATGACGAAAAACACAAACTTGGTTGCTTGGCATACAGTAAGCTGGGACTGTATGTTCAAGTGCCTGTGCTTGGGGAAGGTGCGAATAAGTCCCATGTGTGCTCTGCGTTGGCTTACCGGGTTGGATACCAGGCTTGGTTCGCAGCAAATGACCCAGTCCTTAGCAATGAGGTGAGGTTGTTGCTCGCTAATGTGTCAGCCTTGGCTGCAAAGGGTGTCAGAATTTTCTTGTCGGCGACTTTGGCTCTGGGTATGCCTGAAGGGTAAGGGCATTATGATCTTTTATGCTTTGGCTGCGGTAGAGAGTCCTATGACACATCCACCCGGCTTTGTGGCGAATTAAACCATTCAATGAAACAATCGCCAAGTTTGTAACTCTTTGGTCAGCGTTTACTTACAGCATACCCCCCTATATGATCCCGCTCTTAGTCTATTTGATAGTTTGGAGAGGGTATGCCGTCGAATACCAAGGCCTGGTTGTCGAAGGCTCTGCAATTTGGCGGGGGATGCTTTTACCTGTTGCTGGCCTCTTGGAGTCTGTTCCATGTGGCAGGTTGGGTGGGCACACTACCTGACCATAGCGAGCACTGTCAGGAATCGATACTGCTGAGTAGTTGGTCGCCGGATAAAGATTGGCAGGCCGACATCAGTTTCTCCAACTGCAGCCTGCACGGGCACGGACATTGGCAGAGCCATCTGGACTTGACTGATCTTGAGTCGGGTGAGCATTTTCCGAGTTTGCTGGTGGTATCTGGTCGCCACGATGAGTTGAAGCTCGACTGGCACAATCACAGAGAGTTATTGATTTCCGGGCTTCCCATAGATCACCTGGAGCACTTCCAGCAGCCATTGGGTGCTGAAGTGGTGCTCGCCCTAAAAGGTGATTGAGCGCACGTTTTCCTGTGCGGACGGGATCGACTGTTCAGCCAAAGTTAACACCTGTATGTTACTCTGCAACCTGACTCAGGTTTGAGTCGGGATGAGTGATTTTTCTCTGAGAGGTTAATTTTGGATAACTTGGACAAAGACTTGAGATTCGAACTGTCACACTGGTTATCGCAGCTGGGTATCGATAGCCAGCCAGCCGACGGTTTGTCCACTTCGCTCATGGTGCTTGCCTGCCTGTTGTTGGCGGGACTGGCTTATTTCATTGTTCGTCGCGGTGTGGTGCGGGCGATGAACCTGGTGATTCAACGTTCCAAGGTCACCTGGGACGACATCTTTATGCGCCACAGAGTGTTGGAAAAGCTGGCCATGCTGGTGCCGGCCCTGGTGCTCAACCTGCTGATCCCCATAGCACTGACAGACCATAAACTGCTGGCCAGTCTGGTCGACAGGCTGCTGAGTGTCTGGCTGGTCGTCTTGCTGATCCGCGCTGCCTATTCGGCATTGGATGCGGTCAACGAGGTGGCGGACGTTAAGCTGATTAGCCGTCGTCTACCGGTGAAGAGCTTTGTGCAGTTGATAAAGCTGTTCCTGTTCTTCGTTGCCATCATTATTTCCATCTCTGTGCTCGCCAACCAGTCTCCTGTCTACTTCCTCAGCGGCTTGGGTGTCGCCACAGGTTTGGTGATGTTGGTGTTCAAGGACACCATTTTGGGGTTTGTTGCCGGTATTCAGCTGGCGGCTAACCGCATGGTCAGCACCGGCGACTGGATCCAGATGGATAAATACGGCGCCGATGGCGCGGTGGAAGAGGTGTCGCTGACAACGGTCAAGGTTCGCAACTGGGACAAGACCATCACAATGATCCCGGCCTATGCGCTGGTATCAGACGCCTTCCGTAACTGGCGTGGTATGTCTGAGTCCGGCGGCCGCCGAATCAAGCGCTCGGTCAACATAGATATCAACAGCATACGTTTTCTGACCGAAGAGGACAGGAAGAAGCTGGAGAAGATTAACCTGTTGAAAGAGTATCTGCCGAAAAAGATCCATGAGATCACTGAATGTAATGCCAAGGTGTCGGATATCGAAATGCCGGTCAATGGCCGCAGGCTGACCAATGTGGGAACCTTCAGAGCCTACCTGCTGGAGTATCTCAAGCACCACGACAAGGTGCATAAGGAGATGACCCTGATGGTGCGGCAGTTGGCACCCACCACCGAAGGTCTGCCGATCGAGTTATATATCTTCACCAATGATACCCGCTGGGCATATTATGAAGATATTCAGTCAGATATCTTCGATCATATCTTTGCCATCTTGCCACAATTCGATCTGCGTGCCTTCCAGGGCCCAACCGGCAATGATATTCGCAGCTTAAAAGATAATGGAGCCGGTGCAAATAAACCCACGTAGGCTTATTTACACCTTCCCTAAAGCCCTTCCTTAATCTTTAACGGCCAATACAGTGGCGAGGGTGACAAACACCCCGCCACTGACGCGATCCAACCAATGCAGCCGTTGGCTGCGCTTAAGCCATGAGGCCAGCACACTGGCCATAGAGGCGTAAATCATCACAAAGCTGAAGTCTACCAAGGCCCAGGTGGAAGCCAATACTGCCAACTGAGGTCCCTGGGGTGCGCTTACGTCGATAAACTGTGGAAACAGGGCGGCGAAAAACAGCAGATCCTTGGGATTGCTGATCCCCACCAGAAACGCCTGTCGAAACAGACTGAGAGGATGGCCATGTCCCTTGGGGCCGACACTTTGCTCGGCCGCATGGGGCTTGGTGAGCAGCAGTTTAATCCCCAGATACATAAGGTAAGCGGCACCGCACCATTTGAGCAGGGTAAAGCCGTATTCGCTGGCATGCAGCAGGGCGCTCAGTCCAGCGATGGAAGCCAGCATCAACAGCAAGGCTGCTGTGACACTCCCCAAGGCCGTGGCCAGACTGCGGCGTTTACCAAAATGGATCCCGTGAGAGATAGATAACATGGCGATCGGGCCGGGGGAGATGGCTATCAGTAAGATCGCAAACAGGTACAGCAGGAAGGTCTGGTGATCCATAATTTTGTATACAAAGTTTCCGGGTAAGCGTCACTATAGTCCCGTGACGCCTGCCGGACAAGACTCACTTGTCCGCTGAATAGTCCGGAATCGCCTTGGGGAAGCGGCCGCGAATACCGCGGTAGAAGGCGATAAGCTGATCCATGTCTTGCTGCATGTCCGCACTCGGTATCAAAGGCTGATTGATCACTACCGCCTTCTGGCTGAAGTCCAACCCCACGGCCACAATCGGTACCCCTGCCTTGGAGGCGATATGGTAGAAGCCTGTCTTCCAACGCTTCACCGGGCTGCGGGTGCCTTCCGGAGCAAGCGCCAGCTTGAAGTTGGGATCCTGACGATACAACTCGCTGACCGCATCGACCAGATTGTTGTTCTTGCGTCTGTCTACCGGGCTGCCGCCTATGGCTCTGAAAAACCAGCCCCAGGGAGGAATGAAGAGTTGATGCTTGCCGAGAAAGTGGATCTTGACCGCCAGAGCCCCACGGGCGAGCACACCGAGAATAAAATCCCAGTTACTGGTGTGGGGGGCCACTATCACCAGATACTGCGGGGAGTCGGGCAGTTGTCCGCGAATTTGCCAGCCGAACAGAGAAAGCAGCCATTGGCAGATTTTTTTAAACATAGAGAGATGCCAAACCTTGGGTTGATTAAAGGTATAGTCCAAAAGTGGTCAGGGAGACGTCAGTCCTGTGCTTGGCGAAGACTTTCATTGACTTAACATAAACCTTCACTTAAGCAGTGGCCGAGGGAAAACATGATTTCAGCATTATCCCGTTTGTGCAAGCCTGGGTTCTTCTTCCTGAACACAGCCTGGCCGTCCACATCATACCAAGACGATGATTTACCCAGATCTGTCCCTATCGTACAAGGTAAGATGCGAACGAATCTCATATGTGCTCTGCGTCGGCTTACAGGACTGGATGCAAGGCATGGTTCGCAGCAAATGGCCCTGGTCCTTTGCAAGAAGCACTTCCCAAACAGATAGGTTAGTATCATACATAGAAGCCCAGTGATTGTGGCGACACAGTTTCCGGGTCTTGTTCAGGGAGGTGCAAAGGAGGGAGTATGAAAAAATTAATCTTTGGGCTCCTGTCTGTACTGCTGCTTGCGATCGCCCCGGCCAAAGCGGTACCGACAGATGAAATTACCGAGTTGCTCAATCGTCAGCAACAAGCCTGGAATCAAGGCGACATCAATGCCTATATGTTGGGCTACTGGCACGATCCCAAGCTGAGATTTGTCTCCAAAGGCGAGTTCAGATATGGCTGGGACAAGATGCTGGCCGCCTATAAGCGCAGCTATCCGGATCGTGCGACTATGGGCCAGCTCAAGCTGGAGCTCAAGGATGTGCAGATGTTGAGTAACTATTCCGCCTTGGTGGCCGGTCGTTGGGTACTGCTAAGACAAAAGGATAGTCCATCCGGGGTCTTTACCCTGTTGCTGGAGAAGAAAGACGACCACTGGGTAATCACTCACGATCACTCATCATGACTTGCATAGGGAATTAGATTTATCTAATATCTTTCCATTAAAAAAATCTAATGGAACGCCCTATGTTGAAACCTACACTTATCGCCTTGCTGGTTTTCGCCTTGGTGAATCAAGCCATAGCCGAGCCGGCAACGGCAGAATTTAAAACCGAGGCAGCCGCACTGGCCAAGCGCTTTGCCCAAACACTCAAGCCGCAACTGCAGCAAGCTCTGGCCGAAGGTGGCCCGGTGGCAGCCATCGCGGTTTGTTCCCATAAGGCGCCGGAAATTGCCCGCCAGCTTTCGGCCGAGAGTGGTTGGCAGGTGAAACGTGTCAGTCTGAAACCCCGTAATCCGGCGGCCGAGCCGGAGGCCTGGCAGCGACAGGTTTTGCTGTCATTTGATACGCGGGCCGCAGCCGGTGAAGACCCGCAGACTCTGAGCCAGGTTGCCCAGACAGAGTCACAGCTGCGTTTTATGAAGGCCCAGGGCGTAGCACCGCTTTGCCTCACCTGCCACGGCAGCCAATTGGCGCCTGAGGTCAAAACCGCATTGGATGAGCACTACCCGAATGACAGCGCCAGAGGTTATCAACCGGGGCAGATCCGCGGCGCCATCAGCATAGTGGCTCCGCGTTTGTCAGCGCAAAACTGAACTGCTCCAACCCCAATTGCCGCCCCTTGCCATCATACCTGGCTTCGTAAAAGTTCAGCTGACCCTCGCGGGAGAGGAATATCAGGCTGGTGGCCCGGGTGCCGTATTCCGGGTGGCGAATATAGATGGACGACAGGCGCCGCTCCCATTCCAGGCTGACACCTGTGTTTGGCAGGCTGGTGTCCGGCGCCGGGGTCTCATCATGCATTATTGCCAGCAGCTTATCTATATCCGGCTTGGCCGATTGGCTTATCAATCGCTCCAATGCCTGCTCGCCGCGGGCCATCTTGGGCCAGATATCATCCAAGGCACCATTGCTGATGGCGTGAAAGCCCCTGTTCAAGCGGCGCAATGACTTATCCGGGCTGTGATAACACCAAAAGTGCTTGCCCTGGCCGAAAACCAGATTAAAGGGATTATAGTTGTCGCTGTGCTCGCTGAGCCATTGCGGTTCTATTGGGGTTTGGCTATCGAGCGCCTTGAGCACCAGTTCCCCGCGGCTACGCATACCATCCGGCTGAGTGATCGGCTGACGGATATTGGTGAGGCCGGCCACCATTCCCAGGCGATTACAGCCAAGCCAGGTACCCCCTGCCTGCAGATCCTTACCCGCCAGCAGTTGCTGCTGAGGTGGCCAAAAGTGTGCCGGGGCCGTGGGCCTGTGGTGAAACTCATCACGGTTGGCGCAGAGGATCAGCGGATAATCCGGGTGCTGATCCAGTGCCAGAAACAGAATGCACATGGGCTGTCCTTATGCCTGGTCTAAATGCGGGCTTATCCCACAAGTTAGCCAACAAAGGCGCCAATTGACAGGGTTAAATCAGTGAGAGCCTTTGTCTTGATGCTCATGGCCATTATGGTGAGCATGGCCGTGTGAACCATGACTGTGGCCTGAGTCATTGTGTTGTCCCGAGCCATGATCATGGCTGTGGCCTTTGGCCAGCCACATTCCCCGCAAAAACTTGCGTGGCCCCTGACGAAGCAAGCTGCTGGAGTAGAGCAGACACAGCAGCGTCAGCGCCGGGTAGCTTATCTCTTTCGGCAGATCGCCCAGCTCACGCCACTGTGGTTGCCACCAGGCAATGCCGCTAAGCAAAATGAGTAACAGCAACAACATACCGAACCGTTGGCTCCAGCTCATCAACTTGAGTTGTGACAGGTTAAGCACAGGTGCGGCTATCAGGGTCAATGCTACCGCCAAGGGGCTCCAGCCGCTGTAGGCCAGCGACATAGCCAATACGGCGGCGCCCAGATTACAGAAACGCAGCGGCAGAAACAGCAAGGCCAGCACCAGCACTTGCGCCACCGGATGCGACAGCGGCACTGACGGATGGCCTATCAGATTGGCGAGGATCAGACTGAGCAAGATCCAGGGCGCGCTTCTATCCACCAGATGGGTGAAACCGAAATGCCAGGGCGACTGCGGCACCTTGGCGTGGGGATCGGTCAATTCGACGTGGGCACGGCTCAAAAACAGTCCCAACGCGACAAGAGCGAGTGCTTGCAGCAGGGCAAACTGCCAGCCCAGCAGTACCAAGGTCAGCAACAAGGCTTCGGGGCCGGCGAGACGCTGCAGCCAGCGCCCCGGTAGCGAGGCTTGAGTGGGTGACAGCCCCGCGGCAAAACGTATGCTGGCCAGGGCGTAGGCCGCCAGCAATACCGGAGCCAGTAACAACAGCCAGTGCAGCAGTTGATCTGTGCTGTGGTCATGATGAGCGTGTTGGTGGCCGCCGGAATCCATCATTAGCAGCAATGCCAGCAGGCCTATCCCCAGCAGGCTGCCTATGCCGGCATGGTATTCATATTTGCTGCTTGGGGTCTGCTGCCCATGGCCATGGGGCTGATGCAGCACCACATGCAAAATAGAACCTGTGACAAAGGCTTGCAGGTAAACGGTATTATCCAGGCTCAGATGGCTGAGCAGCTGCTCACCGGCGAAGTAGCCCACAGAAGTCAGCGCCATCATGGCCAACAAAACCAGGCTGGCCCAACGAGTGCCGACCTGGGGTTTGAGTAACCACCAAATCGCCAGGCCCACAGGCAGCCTGTGCATGATTACCCCAAGTGCCAACAGGCTGGAGTTGCCTTCCTGTTGTGCCAGCACCATGGCGCCACCATCTGTGATGGTGTGCAGCAACAAGCCGCCGATCCCCAGCGTGAGGGTCAGGTTATGGGTGATCTCTGAATAGCGATGAAACAACTTCTCGCTGGCACTCGGGCCCCAAAGGCCGAGGATTACGAAGATGATCGCCAGTATGCCGCCGTGTTCCAGCAGTTCCGGCAGGATATGGATCAGTACCAGGCCGCCGAGGGAAACAAAAATAAAGCCGTCTAGACCCTTCTGCAAACCGCTTCCTGAAGAGAAGTAGCGATAAAACAGTGGACCCAGGAGCAGGGCGATACAACTGGCGACGAGATAGAGCATGAATTTCACGGCTGAAGTTTAGAGAACGCCATAGTATACCAGCAGCTGCGCAAATGAGCAGTGCCGTTACCTGGAATTTACCTTGAAGGATTTTCCACCCGAGACCAAGGATAAAAGTCCACTGCCGGTGACCAAAAAGTTATACAATAGTCGACTCTATGTTGTTTTGTTGGTGAATGGATATTTATGGATACTCTGTCGGCTGCCGTAATGCTGTTTCTCATTATGGATCCTTTGGGCAACTTGCCTATCTTTGCCTCTATATTGCGTCATATAGAGCCCAAGAAACGCCGCCGAGTGCTGATCAGAGAGCTGATTTTTGCCTTGTTGATCATGCTGTTGTTTCTTTACGCCGGTGAAGCCATCCTGAGTTTCCTCAACCTTAAGTCAGAATCGGTCAGTATTGCCGGTGGCATTATCCTGTTCCTGATAGCCATTAGGATGATCTTCCCCCAACCCGGTGGGGTGGTGGGCCTGGCCGCCGGTGAAGAGCCTTTCATTGTGCCTATGGCGATTCCCTTGATGGCGGGCCCTTCGATTCTGGCGGCGCTGATACTGCTGGCCCATACGGATAGCAGCCGTATGACGGACTGGACCATAGCCCTGGTAGCGGCTTGGGGCGCCAGTGTGGTTATCCTTATGTTCTATAAGCTATTTACTAGGGTGTTGGGTGACAAGGGGCTCACGGCGGTCGAGCGCTTGATGGGCATGGTGCTGGTGATGATTTCGGTGCAGATGTTCCTCGATGGTGTCTCCCGATATTTGAATCCCTGAGTTGTTAACCGTTTTGTTGAGTCGAGGTAGAAGTGCTTAGTTGTGCCCTGATCTGTGCTTTGAGTCTGGCCGCCGGAGATTATGACAATCTCTTGCCCTATCAAGGCACGCCGCAACAAGCACAGGAGCGGGACGTCGCCGGGAATCTGAAGATCCCCGCTGTCTACATGGATATGGGCGCTTGGCATGGATACCACCTGCCGGACGATCCTGCATTTTATGGCAGCTTCACCGGCCCCTTGATCATCGCCCAGGAATACAGCCTACATCTGGCGCCCAGCTTGCAGCACCTCAGTGTATTGGAGTTGAGCACAGGGCAGGCTAAGAATTTTGCCGAAGCGGAGAGACGCCTGTTCAGTCGCCCGGATGGCCTGTATCAGGAATATTGCTGGAAAGATCTCAGCCTAAGTACCAGGCTCTATTTCGCCGATGAGCGCAGTTCTCTGATTGAGACTGTACTGGAAAATACCGGCTCCCAAGCCGGTCAGTGGCAATTGCAGTGGCAGGGAGAGCCCTTCGACAAGGCGGTAGGCAAGCCCTGGATTGCCGGCAGACAATTTGCGACCAATCAACTGGAGTGGCAGTTTCGGCCACTGAGAAAAACCTGGTCGCTGCTGCTCGATGATGCCAAATTCCGCATAAGCTTCCGTGAACCCACCTTCCTGGAAGAGCGGGGGGCTCGGGGGTACCGAGCCAGTTCTGAAGTGCTGAACCTGGCCCCCTCTGAGCGGCGCAGTTTTCTCAGTGCCCAACAATATTTTCACACCGCAGCTGAGGCAAAGCCGCTGCAGTGGCCTAAGTTGTTGCAGAGCGCCGAGCGCAACCATAGTCGCTGGGGTTGGCGTCTGGCCAAGTTAGCCGATGGTGACTTGGGGCAAAAGCGCATGGCGGCCAGGGCCATCAGCACCCTGGCACATAACTGGCGCAGCCCGGCCGGGGCCCTGCGTCACCACGGGGTAACGCCTTCGGTCACCTACCAATGGTTCAATGGTCTCTGGGCCTGGGATAGCTGGAAACAGGCGGTGGCCTTGGCGCGAGTCGAGCCCTGGCTTGCCAAGTCCAATGTGCGGGCGATGTTTGACTATCAATTTGATGAGCAGGATCCCGTCAGGCCCCAGGATGCCGGCAGCATGCCGGATGCGGTGTTTTACAACCAAGATGCGGCCCGCGGCGGTGACGGCGGCAACTGGAATGAGCGGAATGGCAAACCGCCGCTGGCGGCCTGGGCCGTATGGGAGATTTACCTTCAGGACGGTGACAAGGCATTTGTCGCCGAGCTTTACCCAAGACTGATGGCCCTGCATGCCTGGTGGTATCGCAACCGGGATCATGACGGCAATGGCCTGGCAGAATATGGCGCCAATCTGCATCCGCTGCACGGTGAGCCCGGGTCGCTTAATCGTGATGCCATCATTCAGGCAGCAGCCTGGGAGTCCGGGATGGACAATGCGCCTAGATTCGATGCCGATAACAGCCTGCTGGTACTGGAAAACCGCGACGCCAAGGGGCGTTTGCTCGGCTACTCACTCAATCAGGAGAGTGTCGATCTCAATGCATTTCTCTATGCCGATAAGCAGTATCTGGCGCAAATGGCCAGTCTGCTGGGGCGGGAAGCCGAAGCAATGCAACTGCGGCAACAGGCCCAGCGACTGGGACAAGCGATTCGGCAGACGTTTTACGACCCTGCCAGCGGTTTCTTCTACGATGTACGCTTCGATGCCGAGGGCAAGCGGCGATTGCTCAGCGACAATAAGGGCACTGAAGGTTGGATCCCGCTGTGGGCCAGTGTCGCTTCGCCTGAGCAGGCCGAAGCGCTGGTAAAGCGGCAACTTAGGCCAGAAAGCTTCGGCACCCAGGTGCCGTTTCCGACCGTGAGCCGCGACAGCCCAGAGTTTGCCCCCGACAGATACTGGCGCGGGCCGGTATGGCTGGATCAGGCCTTCTTTGCCATCAAGGGGTTGCAGCATTACGGTTACCGGCAACAGGCAAGTGCAATGTCGCGGCGTTTGCTGGCGGCCACTGCCGCCGATAGCCGGGATCTGCCGATACGGGAAAATTACCATCCGCTCAGTGGTGAAGGACTGCATTGCACCAACTTCAGCTGGTCAGCTTCGGTCTTGTTGTTGCTTTATAACGAAGGTTTGTTGTCTGAGGCTGAATAATCCCTGAATGAGGCGAATTGGTCGCGACTTTCTGCTGTGCAATCTCATGTGCTGCTGTTAATCTTCTGTACTATCTCTGTTAACGATAAGGTGCGGCCGGTGCGACTGCCATCAACTCTTGCTATCTGTTTGTTTCTGGGTGCCTGTCAGACTGGGGACGGCACGGGAACCGACGTCGTTCAGGAAGGAAACCGAGAGGTTAAACCTTTGTTGCCCTGTGGCAGTGGGGCACCTGTAGTAAATCGGGCTAAAATTAAAGCCAGTCTGATAGAGCGCAACATCATCACTCCGCAAATGAGTGAGCAAGAGGCCGAAGCCAAGGTCTCTGAGTATATTCAGCAGCGCAATCAGAAGTTTGAAAAGTGTATTAAGGAGCCCAAGTCATGAGTTTGAAGTCGTTACTGGCCCTGGCCTTGGGGGCATCTTGCCTATTTGGGGCAACGAATGTTTTAGCCGCTACGGCTCCGGCGGATCCCGGAGTGATCAATAAAGAGCAGATCCTCTATTGGCTGGTGAAACGTGGTGAACTCGATGCCGAGGCCTCTGAAGAGGAACGGCAGCAGGCGCTGGCGGCTTATACGGCCAAATCTACTGGTGCAGGCAGCAAGGCCGCACAAGTGCTCAAGGCCAGAGAACAGCAACTGTTGCAACAGGCACGCAGTAATAGTCTGCGTCAAAGCAAGTTAATGCGGGCACAGTCGCGGGTGGCCGATACCGATGTAACCAAGCGGGTCAAGGTGTTGGCCGTGCTGGTGGATTTTCCCGACTTGCCCTATAACAACAATCGCCTGAGTCCAGGCGATACCGAGATGTATTACGCCAACTATTCGGTAGCCCATTACCGAGGTCTATTGTTTTCCGATGCAGGTTTCCCTGGGCCCCAGGGGCAAACACTGCCCTCAGCCTATCAGTACTATCAAGCCGTTTCCGGCCAGAGCTTTTTCTTCAACGGTGATGTGAAAGGTTGGTTCAGAGCCAGCCAGAATGCCGCCTACTATGGTGCCAACGACCCGAATAACAACAATGACGACAAAGCTGCCACCGAATTGGTGGAAGAGGCGGTCGCGGCTGCAGTTGCTACCATGAGCGCCGATGAGCTGGCGCAGTATGATATTGAAGATCCTTATGATATCGACGGTGACGGCAACCTGGATGAACCCGATGGGATTTTGGATCATGTGATGATCTTCCATTCCAGCATAGGTGAAGAGGCCGGTGGCGGCGTGCTCGGTGATGATGCCATCTGGTCACACAGATTCTTTGTTCCCTCGGCGCCAGGTCAATATGGTCAGGCTATCCCGGGCAGCAATATGCGTCTGTTCGGTTACACCATTCAGCCGCTGGATGCCGGAACCGGTGTCTGTACCCATGAGTTTGGTCACGACCTCGGTTTACCGGATGAGTATGACACCAGTACCGAAGCCAGCGACGGTTCGCCTGTGGGCCTCTGGTCTCTGATGTCCGGCGGCAGCTGGGCAGGTTCTCCGAGAGGCTCGCAGCCAAGTGGTTTCAGCCCCTATGCCCGCTCATTCCTGCAGGACAGATACAAGGGCCGCTGGGTCAACGAACAATCCATGGATTATCAGGCGCTGGATAGCAACGGTACTCAGGTGTCGCTTGCGCATGCCAATAGCAGTGGCGTAAACCAGTTGGCCATCAAGCTGCCGTCTGATTCCATCGCCTTTACCCCTGCCTATCAGGGGCAATACCAGTACTATTCGAATCAGGGCGATCAGCTCAACAATGCATTGTCGTTCGAGTTGCAACTACCCATGAGTACCAGTTTGACCCTGAAGATGAAGGCCCATTGGCAGATAGAGCAGGACTACGACTATGTGCAGCTGCTGGTGGATGGGGTGCCATTGGCGGGAAGCCATACCAAGAGCAGCAACAGCATCAACAATGCCGCCAATATTATCAGTGGTGACTCGGCGGCCTTGTCCGGTGGTGAGGGGGAACAGGGCTGGCAGGAGATAAGCTTTGATCTCAGCGCCTATGCCGGTATGAGCAAGCAGATAAGCCTGGTGTATCGTACCGATGAGGCGGTCGGTGGCTATGGCTTTGCTGTCGATGATATACGTCTCGAGAGTGACGGTAATCTGGTCTACAGCGATGATGCCGAGACGGCTCTGGAGACTGTGGTGCTTTCCGGTTTTGTTCGCACCGACGATACTCGCCCGGGCGCGCCGCGGCGTTATCTGCTGCAACTGCGCAACTACCAGGGCGTTGATGCCGGACTGCAGCAGGATAGCTATGAGCCGGGGCTCTTGGTTTGGTATGAAAACTTGGCCTACAGCGACAACAAGGTGGCTGAGCATCCTGGATACGGCCTCATTGGGGTGGTAGATGCGGATCAAAACCTGATAGGTAACCGGGACTCTGAGGTGCAGGTCCGTGATGCCAGCTTCAGTCTCTATCCACAGTCGGCTTTCTTCGGTGATACCCATCTTGGCAACAATAGCCTGTTTGATGACAGCGATGACTATAGCGCACCACTCAAGCCTCAGGCTGGCCTGGTGCTGCCCAAGCTGGGTCTTATGGTGCAGCTGCTGACCCAGGAGCAAGACAGCAGCCAGGCGCAGGTGTTGGTGAGTAAACGCGGCGACAGCAACGGCACAGAACTCAGCGCCAGCATTTCGGCCCAGCAGGAAGGTGGCGATGTCAGTTTCAGCGCCAATCTCAGTGGCGGTACTGCACCTTACACTTATCAGTGGGACTTTGGTGTCGGCGGCGTTGGCAGTACCCAAGCGACGCCTCAATACAGCTACAGTGAGTCCGGCACCTACACAGTCACACTGACGGTGACAGACGCCAATAACCGGCAAACCGTGACCAGCTTGCAACTGACTGTCAGCATTCCTCTGTCGGCGCTGTTCGATATCAGTGGTACAGGTTTAACCGTGCAGTTCAATAATCTCAGCCGCGGTGGCAGCGGAGAACTCAGTTATCAGTGGGACTTTGGTGATGGCCAGAGCAGCACAGTTGCTTCTCCCTCGCATACCTACAGTGCGGCGGGCAGCTACAGTGTGCGCTTGGTTGTGACTGACTCACAGAATAATCAGAGCAGTAATAGTCGCACCTTGGTGGTCTCCAACCCGGTTGTGCCCAATACGACACAAAGCAGTTCCGGCGGTGGTGGTGGAAGTCTCGGTGGCCTGAGCCTATTGGGGCTGGCACTGATCGCCTGGCGGCGCAGGCGTTGACAGAATAAGGGACGCCTTGGCGTCCCTTATGTTTTGGGGAGTTCAGCAAAGGCTTTGTTTGATTAGGGGGCTAGTGGGCCTTGGTTAATGGCGGCAACCGCCGCCGGCAGGAAAATTTCACCGACAATCAGCTGTTGCTCCTGGAAGTGAAAATAACGTCTTCTGCCCCATATTGCCTCAGTGGTGGGTTGTGACAGTGAATCGGCGAGGGAGGCAATCCTGGATTGGCTGTCGAAACTGGCGACTTCTATGGCGCCGGGTTCAAAGCCGATATCGCCGAACAACAACTCTCCCAGTGGGCGGGAGCCCAACTTGCCCAGTCTCTGCTGTTGCTCCAGCAGCTTTGCCGGGATCAGGGTGCGGCCAAAGACCCAGGGAGTACCGTCCAGGCAGAGCAATACTTCCCTGATCCAGATGGCTTTATGTTCCTTACCCTGCCACTCCCGAGTGGATGAGGGCAGCATGGCTTCGCCGAGCAGTTTGACCTCAAAGTGGTTGCAGCAACTCTTGAGTCTCTTGGTGAGACTGCCGGTCGCCAGCAGCCAATCGTGCAATGGCGCTGCGGGAAGTTGCTGTGATTGCTCTGGCGAAAACCACTGAATTGATTCACCATAAGGAAAGCTTAAACTGGTCACACTCATCGGATACCCGGTACAATATTACAACCCGGGAGTCTATCACGCTTGTCCACAGGCAGATAGATCGCAAGGGGCGTCGGCACAAGTCACGGGAGCTTGATACTCAATATGAAACGCGTTTTGACACTGTTGTTTTTTATGCTGGCAGGCATGTTGCAGCCTGTGATGGCGGCCGATGAAAAGCCCGCCGAAGATACTTATGCTTACTATGGCTTCGAGCCTGAAATAGTGACCAACTATATCTCCAACCGCAAGAAGTTGGGGTTTGTGCGCATCAGTGTTGAGCTTATGGTGAAAGACCCCCAGGACCTGGTGGCCTTGCAACACCATGATCCCCTGCTGCGGGCCGCGATAGTGGAGATTCTCGGTAACCAACCCGAGGACAGGGTCAAGTCGCTTACCGGCAGAGAAGAGATCCGCCGTGAATGTTACGACACAGTCAATCGTTTGCTGGAGCAGGAAACCGGTCGGGCGCTGGTGGTGAATCTGCTGTTTACCAAATACCTGTATGACTGAGGTAAAAAAGCATCGGCTCAACGCCTCGAAAGGCAAGGCCAGGGCCGAGATAAAGGTTAGGACAAGAGTAAAGAAAAAGACCCAAGAGACGACGGTCGGCAAAACCTCGGTTAAAACGGGCGGAAAAGCCAAGGACAAGGGCCTCCATCCGCGCAACCTGCACCGCCAGGGCTATGATTTTACCGCCCTGGCCGCCAGTTATCCTACGCTTGCGCCTCACCTTATCACCACAGACTATGGCCAGGTTTCGATTCCCTTTGCCGAGCCGCAAGCTGTCTTGGCCCTCAATGCCGCCTTGTTGCAGCACCATTATCATATCCAGGATTGGCAGTTGCCCGAGGGCTATCTGTGCCCGCCCATCCCGGGGCGGGTGGACTATCTGCATCATATCGCCGACCTGCTGGCCGAAGGCGGTAAAATCCCCCAAGGCCGGCGTATTCGCGGCCTGGATATAGGCACGGGAGCCAACGGCGTCTACCCCTTGCTTGGCTCAAGTGTCTATGGCTGGCAGTTTGTCGGGGCCGATATCAACCCTGTGGCGCTGGATAATGTCGCCGGCGTTTTACAGCACAACCCCAAGTTGGTCAGCGCCATTGAACTGCGGCTACAGCCCGAACCGGATCAGATATTTCATGGTCTTTTGCAGACGGGAGAGTGTTTTGATTTCAGCCTCTGTAACCCGCCGTTTCATGCCTCGGCCGCCGATGCCCTTAGCGGCAGTGAACGCAAACAGCGCAATTTGGCGGCAAGTCGCGGTGAGCAACATCAGCATCAGGAGCACAAGCTGAACTTCGGCGGTTGTCAGGCCGAGCTTTGGTGCGATGGCGGTGAGCTGGGGTTCCTGCTGCGGATGATTCACGAAAGCCGCGACTATGGCGGACAAGTGCTGTGGTTTTCTTCGCTGGTGTCCAAGGGTGACAACCTCAAACCTTGTCAGCAGGCGTTAAAGCAACTTGGCACCAAAGAGGTCAAGATACTGGAGATGCAGCAGGGCAATAAGCAGACCCGGGTATTGGCCTGGAGTTTCTTTGATGCCGCCGCCAGACGCCAATGGTGGAAGTTCAAGGCTTGAGGCCCACCGCTGGCAGACCTCAAAGTGGATTGAAAATCCGAGTTACTCCGGACTCCAAAGCAGCTGACCACAGTCGGTGAGGTCATAGCCGCCAAGCAGGGCGGCCATCTGCCGGGTGTGGCTGCCGCCGAGCATCTTGAACAGTTGCTGCAACTGGCGGCGGAAGTAGATCCCCTGTGGCATGACGAAGTCGAAAGACTCAGTCACCAAGGGCACAAAGCTCAGGCCGCTTTCCATGGCGACAGCCTGACAGCCGAAACCTATATCGGCATCGCCTCGGGCAATATAACCCGCCAGTTCCCGCTCACTGAAGGCGGTGAGTACTGAGTTGAGCTGCTCAAGCTTGGCGCCCTGTTTCAACAGCCAATGTTCCAGATGTTGCTGGCTACCGGCGCCGCCTTGGCGGGTAACCCAACGCCAGGAGAGTTGCAGTACCTTGCTTTCTTCCTGACACCTGTGGTGCATATCCGGCCGCACAATTAGCCCCTGCTGGCGGTTATAGCCGTGAACCATGATCCATTGCTGGTGGTTGGGATACCCCTTCAGCAACGCCGTATGGCGGATATTGCGCTCTTCCAAACTGCCCCAATGCAAGGTACAGACATCGGCGTAGCCCTTGGACAAGAGCTCCAGCCCCAGGCGGGAACCTGTGGCGCTGTAGCTGATCAGTTCTCGACTGCCTACCTGGGCCATCAACCTGGCCACCTGCATCGACAGCAAGGGGTCATCACTGCCGGTGATCAACAGTCGGTCGGTTAACATGCCACTGTGGCAGGAGTCCATGATCCAACGGTCGATTAATATTTTTGGAAATAGCCATTTACCTGTGATTTTGGTCGCCGGCAGCATACGCTCGTTGGCCATGGCATAGACCTTCTTTTCGTTGAGGTCCAGATACTCGGCCACCTGCTTGGCGCTCATATAGACAAGTTCGCTGGGCTCCGTCATCACATCTCCTTGGTATCTTGGGTATCAGCGTGGATTGCTGGCATCAAACTCGATATTGTCGGCACCATTGTACACCAGGAAATGGCGCCCTTTAGCGCGGGCGACCATGGTGATCCCCAGCTTTTGTGCCAGTTCCAGGCCCATTTGGGTGACACCGCTGCGGGACAAGAGCACAGGGATCCCCATCTTGGCAACCTTGATAACCATCTCGGAAGTGAGCCGCCCCGTGGTGTAGAAAATCTTGTTGTCGCCTCTGTCCTGCTCCAGCCACATCTCACCGGCCAGGGTATCCACCGCATTGTGGCGGCCAACATCTTCGACAAAGGACTTTATCTTATCCGCTTCACACAGACCACAGCCGTGAACTGCGCCGGCATTCTTGTAGGTTTGGTTGTATTCACTGATGTTTTTCAACAGGGAGTAGAGCATGCTCTGCTTCAGTTTCGGTTGCGGCAGGACTATGTCGTCCAATCCTTCCATAAAGCCGCCGAAGACAGTGCCCTGGCCACAGCCTGTGGTAACTGTCTTGTCGGCCAGCTTGGCGTCCAGATTCTCAGTCTGCTCACGGGTGATCACGGCAGCGGAAGCCACGTCCCAGTCGACAATCACAGATTCCAGTTGCGATACATCATTGATAAAGCCTTGATTCTTCAGGTAACCCAGTGCCAGGGCCTCGGCTCTTGCACCCAAGGTCATCAGGGTGACTATCGGTCGCCAGTTGAGGTAGACAGTCAGCGGTCTTTCACAGGCGACATACTTCTCCTGCAGTTGGCCATTTTCATCGACCGCAGTCACGGCAATGGTCAAAGGCACCTGGGTATTGGTCTTGATCAATTGGGGTTTGGCACTGGTCATTATCGAACCTTCACAGAGAGCATGGGCCACAGCATAGCAATATTTATACCGTCACAGGATTCAGGCTGCAAAATGCGTGATCCGCAGCAAGTGCCGGCGGCACTCAGGTCATGAATGTCCCAAACCAGATTGCATATTGGACAAAATGTCCTATTTTTAGCCTTAAATAGATGATCAAGTTCAAACTTATTTCTCAAATGGCAACTGGCACTAAAATTGCAAAGTCTTGGGGATCTTACTTATGCCCGAAAATAATCCCATCGGGAGGGAGAGTCAGTATGCAACATTCCGAAAGCGTATGGCCCATGTACGTTTCACTGAAAAAAGTGGAGAAACAGGTCGGTCGTTGGACATCCATCAGCTGGGAGCTGGACCAAATCGTGCCCGCCACCCATGAGGCGCCTCCGGGAGCCAAGCTGGTCCTGTTGGAGTTGTTTCGTGATGAGCGTGCCAGTTACCGCCTTAATCTGGATATGGACAATCCCATGCTTTACATAGTTTGCGACGAAGATGTCGAGGGCAACTGGATCCCAGCCGCCATCTCCGCCGACCAAAATGTCGCAGCCGGTTGTCTCGAAGGGGATACCCCAGTACTGAACATGCCGATGCCGGAGGCGATTGCCTGCTGGATTGAAGCCTTCATTACCCGCCACGGTGAAGTGGAAATCACCGCCCACAGACGTAAACATGTTAACCGCCGCAAGGAATTGGCCGAAGACAACATTCGGAGGCACTGATGGCCGAAAAGAGTGGATTCCTCAGCCGCTGGGCACTGCGTAAGCAGCAAGTACAGGACGGTGAAACCCCTATCGATGAACCGCTGCAAGACGTTCCTCCCCAAGCGGAAGTTGTTGCAGAGGCAGAGCCGGAAACTCAGGCCGCGCTCGAATCTCAGCCAGAGACTGAGTCGCAGGAAGAAAAACTGCTGACTGCCGAAGACTTGCCCGACCCCAGCGGTATCGAGGTTGGCGGCAGTTTCGCCAGCTTTATGGCCAAGAATGTCGACCCGGCAGTCAAGACCGCCGCACTGCGTACCCTGTGGAAACAACCTCACTTCAATGAAATCGACGGCTTACTCGAGTACGCACTCGATTACAGCAACCAACCCAAGCTAACCGCTGAAGCTTCGGCTGAATTGGCCAAGAAAGTTTTCCGTCACGTACTGGAAAAAGAGGAGCCGGAAGAGGCAGAAGAAGCCCTGGCCGAAACCGATGCTTCCCAAGGGGATGCCGAGGTCGGCACGTCACAGTTGGCAGAGCAATCTGCGCCACAGTCGCCAACGGACAATTTGGACGGGGATGTGACTACTGAGGCCCAAAATGCCACAGATGCAGTGGCCGAAACTCATAAGCCGGTTGTTTGACGTCAGTTTAACAGCCTTTAATGCCCATAATTTTGGTATGTGAATTGCTGTATTCAGGCTATAGCAAGCTGTAAATCAATAATAAAAGCAGCAAGATAAAGAATACGGCCACCGCCATAAACTGTTCAGGAACGCAAAGTGAACAATAGTGTGAGCAATAATCCCGCCCAGCAAGCGCTGCGGCAGGTGCGTCGTGAGGTCAGCCAGCAGACTCAGATTCTGCAAAACCTGATCCCGCCGACCGTAAGTTACACCACAGAGGGGAATGTCCTGGTAATAGGCCCCGAGGATCTGGCTCGGCTGGCGGCAGACAAACTGTCTGCCATGGCCGGTAGAGTGATCTTGGCTAACGAGCCTATCACCAGCCAGGAAGAGGCCCATCTCGAAGCCGTAATGGCTGCCGCCGAAGATGTCGAGAGCTACTACAACAAGCTGATTGGTATCAAAGGCTTCCTCGGTCAATTCCAGGTGAGTGTCGAACATGACAATGGCGCCGCCGAGCTCAGTGTGGTTGCACTGCGCAAGCCGCATTTTGACCTGATCCTCGACCTGAGCCGCGAGCCGCAAATTCAGCTGGAAATGCTGCCACCCGGCTATTTCTATGTGGGTCAGGACCCGCAGAAACTGGCCGAAGCCTTGCAAGAGTTGCCCCAGATGATCGGCCAGTTTGACAAGCCTCGCTATGTCAAGGTCAACGCCGATCTCTGTGCCCATAACCGCAACGGCAATAATGGTTGTAACCGCTGCCTCAACTTCTGTCCGGCCGATGCTATCAAGAGCGTGGCCAAGCAGATTGAGATAGACCCCTATCTGTGCCACGGCGCCGGCAGCTGTACCAATGCCTGTCCAACCGGGGCCATTGCCTATGACCAGCCAACCCCTCAGGCGCTGCATTCATACCTGAACAAGTTGATTTCCCGCTTCCGCGAGCAGGCCCAAACCGCGCCTGTGGTGCTGTTCCATGACATGGGACAGGGCGGCGCCCTAATCAACGACGAGTTGCCGGGCGAGGTTCTGCCGGTAGCACTTGAAGAAGTCACGGTTGCCAGCATGGATCATTGGATGGCTTCTTTGGCCTGGGGTGCGCGCCAGGTGTTGATCCTCAACACCAGTGCCACAGCACCGACTCTGACTCAGATGCTCAAGGGTGAACAGGGATTGGCCAATGCCATTTTGGATGAGATGGGGCAGCCACAAAGGATTCGGGTTATCGACGAAGCCGAGCTTGCCAATCTCTGGCCTATACTGGATGTAAGTCTGGACTGGCCTGTGATAGTGCCTGCGGCGCTCACTGAGGGTAACAAGCGCACCCAGCTGTATGCTGCTATCGATCACCTCAATGAGCAGGCAGCCAATGTTGATACCCAACTGACCATGGGCAATGTTCCTTATGGCCTGGTTAATATCAATGCCGACAAGTGCACCTTGTGTATGTCTTGTGTCGCGACCTGTCCTACCCAGGCGCTGACCGACGGTGGCGACACTCCGGCACTGTATTTTGTCGAGCAGGATTGTGTGCAGTGTGGTCTGTGTGAGGCCGCCTGTCCGGAGAAGGTGATCAGCCTGACTCCTCAGGTCAATCTGGATAAGGCTGCACGGCAGCAGCGCCGGATCCTGAAAGAAGAAGCTCCGTTCGAATGTATTCGTTGTGGAGCGCCGTTCGCGACCCAGTCTATGGTGCACCGGATGCTGGATATGGTCGGAAGCCACAGCGCCTTCAGCGCCAACATTGAGCGTTTGAAGATGTGTGGTGATTGCCGGGTTAAGGATATGTTTGAAGACATACTCCAGGATCCGGAAAAGCAACTGAGATAAGAGATCCGCTATGACCGAAACAGTAAGAGAAGTATCAGAAAACGATCAGCTTAGAGCAGATATCTATCAGCTGCTGGCGGCGCTGCTGAGGCGCCACCCCAGCCCGGAATTGCTGAGTTTTCTTGGCGACCTCGAAGTCGACGCCAATGACGACAGTGATATGACCAAGGCCTGGTTGGCGCTCAAGTTGGCGGCCGTCCAGTTCGACAGTAACCAGTTGGAAGATGAGTATTTCAACATCTTCCTCGGCGTGGGCTCGGGGGAAATCCTGCCCTATGGCAGCTGGTTTATGACAGGTTCGCTGATGGACAAGCCCTTGGCTTTGCTGCGTCAGGATCTGATGCAGCTGGGCTTCGAGCGCGAAGAAAACGTCAAGGAGCCGGAAGATCATGTTGCCGCCCTGTGCGAGGTGATGAGCGTATTGCTGCTGGAAGCTCCGGCCCATCAGCAACTGGCCTTCTACCGCCGCCATATCGGCAGCTGGATCATACGTTTCTTCGATACCTTGTCCCGTTGTCCCTCCGCCGCGTTTTACGCCGTGGTGGCACAACTCGGCCGGGCCTTCTTTGAAACCGAAATCAATGAGTTTGAACAGCTGGTGCTGAGCACGCCCGTGGTGGAAACCCCGGCGGTACAGATCCAGCCCAAGGCCAGCGAGTTGGCCTGAGAATTTGCCCGTGGCAACACGGGCTAAAGCATGCGGGGGAGTTTCCCCCGTCTACCTTCAACACGAGGAGACACTATGAAGAAGCAAGCTTCCGACATGGGTCGTCGTCAACTGCTCAAGGCATTGGCGATCGGCAGTGCGGCAGGCGCGGTTGCGACTGTCAGTGGTCAAGCCTTGGCGGCCAAGCCTGAAGCACCAGAAGTGCCAAAGGGTGAGGGCTACCGTGAGACTGACCATGTGCGCAATTATTACGCCTCACTGCGTAACAAATAACGATAAGGAGAGTGTGTGATGCGATTAACCCGCAAAACAGACCAGGTCGCGGTGGCTGAAAAGCCCGCTCTGGGTCTGAATCGTCGTCAGTTCCTTAAGTCTGCCGGTTTGGCTACCGGTGGGATTGCCGCAGCATCTATGCTGGGCGCAGGAATGATGCGTAAAGCCGAGGCCAAAGATGTTCCTCACGATGCACCCACTGAAGTGAAGCGTACTATCTGCTCTCACTGCTCAGTAGGTTGTGGTATCTACGCCGAAGTGCAAAACGGTGTTTGGACCGGGCAGGAGCCTGCCGTGGACCATCCATTCAACCGTGGTGGTCACTGTGCCAAGGGCGCGTCACTGCGTGAGCACGGCCATGGTGAGAAACGTCTCAAGTATCCAATGAAACTCGAAGGCGGTAAGTGGAAGCGTCTCAGCTGGGAGCAGGCTATCAATGAAGTCGGCGACAAGATGCTGAAGATCCGCGAAGAATCCGGCCCTGACTCTGTGTACTTCATGGGTAGTGCCAAGTTCTCCAACGAGCAGTCTTACCTGTACCGCAAACTCGCAGCCATGTGGGGCACCAACAACGTCGACCACTCGGCGCGTATTTGTCACTCTACCACTGTAGCCGGTGTGGCCAACACCTGGGGCTATGGTGCGCAAACCAACTCCTTCAACGATATGCACAATGCCAAGTGCATGCTGTTTATCGGCTCCAACCCCAGTGAAGCTCACCCTGTGGCGATGCAACACATTCTGGTAGGTAAAGAGCGCGGTGCCAAAGTCATAGTGGTTGATCCACGTTTCACCCGTACTGCAGCCAAGTCTGACGAGTACGTGCATATCCGTCCCGGTACCGACATTCCTTTCATCTACGGTCTGCTGTGGCATATCTTCGAAAATGGCTGGGAAGATCAGAGCTTTATCGATCAGCGTGTGTACGGCATGGAACGTATCCGCGAAGAGGTGAAGAAGTACAACCCTGCCGAGGTTGAGCATGTTGCCGGTGTCGGTGAAGCTCAGATGCGTCGCGTCGCCAAGATGATGGCCGAGCACAAGCCCGGCACTATCGTTTGGTGTATGGGTGGTACTCAGCACCACGTAGGTAACGCCAATACCCGTGCTTACTGTATCCTGCAGTTGGCTCTGGGTAACATGGGTGTTTCCGGTGGTGGTACCAACATCTTCCGTGGTCACGACAACGTACAGGGCGCCACTGACTTTGGTCTGCTGTTCGATAACCTGCCTGGTTACTATGGTCTGACTTCCGGCGCCTGGGCGCACTGGAGCAATGTGTGGGATCTGGATCCTGCCTGGGTCAGCAGCCGTTTCGACCAAGGCGAGTATCTGGGCCAGAAGCCACAGACTTCAGCCGGTATCCCTTGTTCCCGCTGGCACGACGGTGTGCTGGAAGACAAGAACAAGATTGCCCAGAAAGACAATATCCGTCTGGCCTTCTTCTGGGGTCAGTCTGTCAACACCGAAACCCGTGGCCGTGAGGTGCGTGAAGCACTGAACAAGATGGACACTGTGGTAGTCGTTGACCCATTCCCAACCATGGCCGGTGTTATGCACCAGCGTAAAGATGGCGTTTACCTGCTGCCGGCAGCGACTCAGTTCGAAACCTATGGTTCTGTGTCAGCTTCCAACCGTTCACTGCAGTGGCGTTCTCAGGTCATCGACCCTCTGTTCGAATCGCTGCCTGACCATGTGATCATGTATAAGCTGGCCAAGAAGTGGGGCGTTGAGAAAGAGTTCTGTAAGCACATCAAGGTCAACGGTGAAGAACCGCTGGTTGAAGATGTCACCCGCGAGTTCAACCGCGGTATGTGGACCATAGGTTACACAGGTCAGAGCCCTGAGCGTCTGAAGATGCACCAGGAAAACTGGGGTACCTTCGACTTTGATACCCTCGAAGCACCCGGCGGCCCAGCCAAGGGTGAAACTTATGGTCTGCCATGGCCATGTTGGGGCACGCCTGAGATGAAACATCCAGGTACCCAAATCCTCTATCGTACCGACCGTGAAGTCCGCTACGGCGGTGGTAACTTCCGTGCCCGTTACGGTGTTGAGCACAATGGCAACAACATACTTGCCGAAGGTTCCTTCTCCAAAGGCAGTGAGATTCAGGATGGTTACCCTGAGTTTACCGACAAGATGCTCAAGCAGCTGGGTTGGTGGGATGACCTGACCGAAGAAGAGAAGAAACACGCCGAAGGCAAAAACTGGAAAACCGATATTTCCGGTGGTATTCAGCGTGTGGCCATAGCTCACGGCTGTATCCCTTATGGTAACGCCAAGGCTCGTTGTATCGTATGGAACTTCCCGGACGACATTCCGTTGCACCGTGAACCTCTGTACACGCCTCGTCGTGACCTGGTCGCCAAGTACCCCACCTACGAAGACCGTATGGTGGCGCGTCTGCCGACCCTGTACAAGTCAATTCAGGACAAAGACTTCACCAAAGACTTCCCGCTGGCACTGACCTCTGGTCGTCTGGTGGAATATGAAGGCGGCGGTGAAGAAACCCGTTCCAACCCCTGGCTGGCCGAGTTGCAGCAGGAGATGTTTATCGAGATCAGCCCAGGCGATGCAGCCGACCGCGGTCTACGCGATGGCGACGATGTTTGGGTACACAGCCCAGAAGGCGCCAAGATCAAGGTCAAGGCCATGGTAACGCCAAGGGTGATCAACGGTGAATGTTTCATGCCGTACCACTTCGCCGGTATCTTCGAAGGCGAGAGCCTGGTGAAGAACTATCCGGAAGGTACTGTACCTTACGTTCAGGGTGAATCGGCCAACACGGTTCTGACTTACGGCTATGATGTGGTGACACAGATGCAGGAAACCAAATCCAGCCTGTGCCAGATCACCAAAGCCTAACCGTACTTGATGAGGAGATAAGCCATTATGGCAGTCATGAAATTCTTATGTGACACCAAGCGCTGCATCGAGTGTAACGGTTGCGTCACTGCCTGTAAAAACGAAAACGACTCCGCGCTCGAATGGGGTATCCAGCGTCGCCGTGTGGTGACCATCAATGATGGTCAGCCCGGTGAAGCGTCCATTTCAGTTGCCTGTATGCATTGTACCGACGCGCCTTGTATGGCCGTTTGTCCTGCAGACTGCTTCTACCGCACTGACGATGGCATAGTGCTGCACAACAAAGATACCTGTATCGGTTGTGGCTACTGCTTCTATGCCTGTCCTTTCGGGGCGCCTCAGTTCCCGAAAAAGACCGCCTTCGGCAGTCGCGGCAAGATGGATAAGTGTACTTTCTGTGCCGGTGGTCCAGAGGAAAACTTCTCTGAAGCCGAGCGTAAGAAGTACGGTGCCAACCGTATCGCCGAAGGTAAGTTGCCTATGTGTGCCGAGCTTTGCTCCACCAAGGCACTGCTGGCCGGTGACGCGGAAGTGGTATCCAACATCTATCGTGAGCGGATGGCCGCCAGGGGTAACCCCAATGTGATTTGGGGCTACAATCCCAAGACCGGTGAGATCAACTGAGACAGAGCGGGGGTGGGCTAAGGCCCACCCTGACGAGGAGTGACTATGTTAATCAAATCACTGCGCAGTCTGTTCGCTCTGCTGGTATTGGTTGCCGGGCTGGGGTTTGCTTCCACAGCCATGGCCGCCGATGAACAGTCGAGCCAGCAACAGGCGCAGGCGCAAACCAGTGAGGCCGATCTTTGGCGCGCGGTAAAATCCGGTGAATCCGGCTATACCACAGCCAAGGGGGTTGAAACCGGCGTGCTGATCAACGTGGCCGGTAATCAGGGCAAGGAGCTGCGCAATCAGTACCTGACACCCATTATGGCGATTGCCGTAGTCGGTGTGTTTGGGGCGTTCGTGCTCTTTTACCTGGTGAATGGACCATCCAAGCTGCACCACGGTTTTTCCGGCAAGTTGGTGTTCCGTTGGAGTAAGGCGGACCTGATCATCCACTGGGTAGTGGCAATCAGTTGTCTTATCCTGATCTTCACCGGGCTCAACATCATGTTGGGTAAGCATGTGCTGCAACCATATGTCAGTGGCGATATTTGGGCGGCACTGATCTATGGCTCCAAGACGATCCACGATTGGGTCGGGCCACTGTTCATCGCTTCCTGGGCGGTACTGGTGGTGAAATGGATGCCGGATCAGCTGTTCAAGAGCTATGACCTCAAGTGGTTCATGCTGGTGGGTGGCTACATCAACTTCGGCCCCTTCAAGGGTAAGCACCCGGATTCGGGTTTTGCCAACGCCGGTGAGAAGATGTGGTTCTGGACCCTGGCCATTTTCGGTCTGTTTATCAGCATTTCCGGCATCATGATGGTGTTGCCCAACCTGGATTTGCCCCGTGAAGCCTCAATGGCGGCGTTGTTGGTGCATGGTGTCAGTGCCACGCTCATTATCGCCTTCACCATAGTGCATATCTGGATGGCAACCGTACTGTCCGAGGGCGGTATGGAGTGTATGAAGTCCGGTTACTGTGATGAGAACTGGGCGATGCAGCATCACAATGTTTGGTATGACGAAATCAAAGCCAACGGTACGCTCAAATATCGAGATAATTGAGCCCCGACCTGATTAAAGACTGCAAACACCCCGGCCTGCCGGGGTGTTTTTTTATGATCTGTTTTTTAACATTGTTTACTTCAAAATCCGCGCGTCACTGATACTTTCGCTATTTTCCTTTTATTGAAAGTTTGAAGCAGTTAACGCTTTGAACAGCCGTTCCCATGGGGCTTACATTCAAACTGTCCCAGATCAAAATCCATCCAGTTGCAAAGCCTTATATTGCCCACGCTTATAGAAGGACTCTATTCATACGTAACGGAATTTTTACCTTTTTTGTACATGAGTGCAGCTTGAGTTGTTAAAGGGCTGGAGTGCACAAAAGAGAGTCGTGTCACCCGCAACGCGGGTGAAAATTATCAGGAGCGAAGATGAAAGACCAGAAGCCAGATCTGAACCGCAGATCCCTGCTGAAGGCTATCACCATAGGCAGTGCCGCGGGTGCCGCGATTGCTGCTACAGGGGTGAGCGCCGCTCAGGCCAATGAGCCTGTTGAAGCGAAGTCCGCAAAAAAGGGCTATCACGAAACAGCGCATATCCGCAGCTATTACAACAGTCTGCGTAGCTAATCCAGGAGATCTCAAGCGATGAAGTTAACTCGCACATCCAATGTCGCCCCTAAGGCTGACAAACCAAAACTGGGGATCAGCCGTCGTCAGTTTATGAAGAATGCCGGTATTACTGCCGGTGGTATCGCTGCCGCCTCTATGCTGGGTGCCGGCATGATGCGTCGTGCCGAAGCCAAAGATGTACCTCATGATGCGCCTATCGAAGTCAAGCGTACTATTTGTAGTGCCTGTGCCGTAGGTTGTGGTCTGTATGCCGAAGTACAAAACGGTGTTTGGACTGGTCAGGAGCCTGCCTTCGATCACCCATTCAACGCCGGTGGTCACTGTGCCAAAGGTGCTGCACTGCGCGAGCACGGCCATGGTGAGAAGCGTCTCAAGTATCCAATGAAGCTTGAAGGCGGTAAGTGGAAGCGTATCAGCTGGGATCAGGCCATCAACGAAGTTGGTGACAAGATGCTGAAGATCCGCCAGGAATCTGGTCCGGATTCTGTTTACTTTATGGGTAGTGCCAAGTTCTCCAACGAAGGCTGCTACATGTATCGTAAGCTGGCCGCCATGTGGGGTACCAACAACGTCGACCACTCTGCCCGTATTTGTCACTCTACCACTGTAGCCGGTGTGGCCAACACCTGGGGCTATGGTGCGCAAACCAACTCTTTCAACGACATTCAGAATGCCCGCGCCATCTTCTTCATTGGTGCCAACCCTGCAGAAGCACACCCTGTTTCCATGCAGCACATTCTGATCGCCAAAGAGAAGAACAATGCCAAGCTGATCGTGGTTGATCCACGTTTCTCCCGCACCGCGGCTCATGCCGATCTGCATTGCTCTATCCGTCCGGGTACCGACATTCCGTTTATCTACGGTATGTTGTGGCATATCTTCGAAAACGGCTGGGAAGACAAGACTTTCATCAAAGAACGTGTGTTCGAGATGGAAACCATCCGTGCAGAAGCCAAGAAGTTCCCACCTAAAGAAGTGGCCAACATCACTGGCTGTAGCGAAGAGTACCTGTACCAGGCCGCCAAGATGATGGCCGATAACCGTCCAGGCACTGTGGTTTGGTGTATGGGTGGTACCCAGCACCACGTAGGTAATGCCAACACCCGTGCTTACTGTATCCTGCAGTTGGCTCTGGGTAACATGGGTGTTTCCGGTGGTGGTACCAACATCTTCCGTGGTCACGATAACGTACAGGGCGCTACCGACCTGGGTCTGCTGTTCGATAACCTGCCAGGTTACTACGGCCTGACCTCTGCGGCATGGCAACACTGGACCCACGTATGGGATCTGGATATGGAGTGGATGAAGAGCCGCTTCGACCAGGGTACCTACCTGGGCCGCGAACCTATGACGACTCCGGGTATTCCTTGTTCCCGTTGGCACGACGGTGTGTTGGAAGACAAGCAGAAGCTGGCACAGAAAGACAACGTGCGCCTGGCCTTCTTCTGGGGTCAGTCTGTCAACACTGAAACCCGTCAGCGTGACGTGCGTGATGCACTGGACAAGATGGATACAGTCGTTGTTGTTGACCCATTCCCAACTATGGCCGGTGTTATGCACCGTCGTAAGGATGGCGTTTACCTGCTGCCTGCCGCGACTCAGTTTGAGACCCGTGGTTCCATCTCCAACTCAGGCCGTTCTATCCAATGGCGTGAGCAGGTTATCGAGCCGCTGTTTGAGTCCAAGACAGATATCGAAATCATGTATCGTCTGGCACAGAAACTGGGCTTCGCCGAGCAGTACACCAAGCGTATCAAGAAAGAGAATGGTCTGCCTCTGATCGAAGACATCACTCGCGAAATCAACCGCGGTATGTGGACTATCGGTATGTCCGGCCAAAGCCCTGAGCGTTTGAAGCAACACACAATGAATTGGGGCACTTTCTCCAACAAGACTCTGGAAGCCGAAGGTGGGCCATGCAAGGGCGAAACCTATGGTCTGCCTTGGCCATGTTGGGGTACACCTGAGATGAAGCATCCAGGTACCCAGATCCTCTATAACACAAGCAAGCACGTCAAAGACGGTGGCGGTAACTTCCGTGCCCGTTACGGTGTGGAATATCAAGGCAAGAACCTGCTGGCCGAAGGCTCCTTCTCCAAAGGTGCTGAAATCCAGGACGGTTATCCTGAGTTCTCCGACAAGCTGCTCAAGCAATTGGGCTGGTGGGACGAGCTGACTGCTGAAGAGAAAGCCGAAGCCGAAGGTAAGAACTGGAAGACCGACCTTTCAGGCGGTATTGTCCGGGTTGCCATCAAGCACGGTTGTATCCCATTCGGTAACGCCAAGGCCCGTTGTATCGTGTGGACCTTCCCTGATCAGGTGCCAGTACACCGCGAGCCGCTGTACACAGCCCGTCGCGATCTGGTAGCCAAGTACCCAACTTATGACGACATGCAGGTACATCGTCTGCCGACTCTGTACAAGTCTATTCAGGAGAAAGATGTCAGTGGCAAGTACCCACTGGTACTGACTTCCGGTCGTCTGGTGGAATACGAGGGTGGTGGTGAAGAATCACGTTCCAACCCATGGCTGGCCGAGCTGCAGCAGGAGATGTTCGTTGAGATCAACCCTGGTGATGCTGCCGACCGCGGTATCCGTGACGGTGAGAAGGTATGGCTGGAAGGCGCCGAAGGCGGCCGAATTCTGGTTCAAGCCATGGTGACCCCAAGGGTTAAACCTGGTGTGACCTGGATGCCTTACCACTTTGCCGGGATCATGCACGGCGAGAGCCTGGAACCCAACTATCCGGAAGGCACAGTGCCTTACGTATTGGGTGAATCCTGTAACACTGCGCTGACCTATGGTTATGACCCAGTGACTCAGATGCAGGAAACCAAGGCGTCGCTTTGTCAGATCGTCAAAGCATAAGTGCAGCTTAAGCGAGGAGAATTGCCACTATGGCTACAATGAAATTTCTGTGTGATACCAAGCGCTGCATTGAATGTAATGGCTGTGTCACCGCTTGTAAAAACGAAAACGACTCCGCTCTCGAGTGGGGTATCCAACGTCGCCGTGTAGTGACCATCAAAGATGGTCAGCCCGGCGAGGCCTCTATCTCTGTGGCTTGTATGCATTGCAGCGACGCGCCTTGTATGGCCGTATGTCCTGCCAACTGCTTCTACCGCACCGAAGATGGCATAGTGCTGCACAACAAAGATACCTGTATCGGTTGTGGTTACTGTCTCTATGCTTGCCCATTCGGCGCACCTCAGTTCCCGAAATCAGGTGCCTTCGGCTCCCGTGGCAAGATGGACAAATGTACCTTCTGTGCCGGTGGTCCTGAAGAAAACCATTCGGATGCCGAGCGTCAGAAATACGGTGCCAACCGTATTGCAGAAGGCAAGCTGCCTATGTGTGCCGAACTCTGTGCAACCAAGGCCCTGCTGGCCGGTGATGCGGAAGTGGTTTCCGGCATCTACCGCGAGCGTGTGGCTTATCGCGGTGCCGAAAACGGCGCCTGGAAGTAACAGACGGCACGAATATCCGACCCGGTACTACCGGGTCGGTGAGAGAGGTTAATATGAACAAATGGTTCAAACACATAGGCTTGGCTATTGCGCTCTTGTTCAGTGCGGTTTGCTTTGCCAATGGTGCTGATGCACCTGTGGAACCACAAGCGAGCGACGCCCAGATCTGGGCACAACTCAAGGATGGGGCAACGGGTTACACCACGTCCCAGAGCCAGTTCCACAACCAGCCGATCAACACCTATGATCTGCGGGTACTGGAACTGCGCAGCGACTGGCTGGCCCCCGGGTTGATGCTGGCCCTGTTCGGCATGATCATCATTTTTGCCCTGTTTATCATGGTTAACGGTATTTCCAAACTGCACCATGGTTTCTCCGGCAAGATGGTACATCGTTGGTCCAAGTTTGATGTGAGCATTCACTGGCTGGGGGCGATTCCCTGCTTGCTGCTGATCCTCACCGGCTTGGTGCTGTTGGCCGGGCGTTTCTTCTTCCTGCCTTATCTGGGTGAAGGCTTCTGGGCATCCATGGTCAATGGTGCCAAGCAAGTGCACGACGTGATGGCGATTCCCTTCATGTTCGGCTGGGCGCTGATGACTCTGTTGTGGGCCAAGAACCAGTTACCCAAGATGTATGACGTCAAGTGGTTTATGGTCGTGGGCGGGTACATCAACTTCGGTCCTTTCAAGGGCAAACACCCTGATGCCGGCTTTGCCAACGCCGGTGAGAAGATGTGGTTCTGGGCCTTTGCCTTCTTTGGGCTGATCATCTCTGCCTCAGGCATGCTGCTGCTGTTCCCCAACCTGTTTGAACCCAGCCGTACCCTGAGCCTGATAGCTCTGGTGTTGCACTCAATCAGTGCCATCATCATCTGTGCCTTCTCCATAGTGCATATCTTCATGGCAACTGTTATGTCTGAAGGTGGTATGGAGTGTATGGTTTCCGGTTACTGTGATGAAAACTGGGCAACTCAGCACCACAACCTGTGGTATGACGAGATCAAGGCCAACGGTACTCTGAAATACAGAGACTGAGGCCAGCCCTTTGCAGAAAAGCCGTGTCAGTCGACACGGCTTTTTTTATCAATAATGAAAAATAAAGCGGTGATTATTTTATTTATGGCACTTATACCTCTAAATAGGTGGTCAAAGTGCCATTTTCTTGAGTGATTGGCATTAATTAACTGTTTTTAATCATTAAATTATTTTAATCCTTAGCTTAATTCTTCTGCTGTTTAACTGTTTTTGTAACAAAATTTCTGACTTGATCCGTAAAATAGTTAACGATTTGACTTCCAAAGTGTAAAAAATACAATTCAAATAAAACAACATCATGTTTATTAAGATTTATTTCAATTTTTAATGACATTATGATGGATTGCTTATTTAATCACCAATATGTAAAATGGTTCTACAAACGTAACAAAGTTACGCATCTTTTTCTTCATTCAATCAGATACCATCATGATCAACAATACCAGAACCAGTGTGTTATCCATGCTGCCGTCTTTGCTGTCCAGTGTGCTACTTATAGTGATCGGCATCTTTGCTTATCGTGCTTTTTTCCAACTCAATGACGTCAGCGAACGTCTGGTGAACAACAACAATCTGACCGAGACTTTCGCCGGGATCCGCGAAGAGTTCTATCAACTGCGACTGGCTTCCCTGGTGCACAACACTCAAGGGGTACGCCAGCATCAAGACAGAGTGCATGACCTGATAGCCCGCCTGAGTAAATTCGACACAGCCTTTATGAAGAATGGTGGTGCGCGAATCGCCGTTCTCAAACCCGGAATCGACAGATACACCCGTCTCTACTTCGATGAGCTGGCGCTGGCCGAGCGAACCGGCACAGAGCCGGTTCTCACTCCGGTAAGACGAGATCTGGGCCCTGAGGTGAGTGCCGAGATCAATCTGCTGGTGGCGCAGATAACCGAGCGTAACCAGGAATTGGGGCAGATGACGGTTTCCGAGGTGGATAATGCCGAAGCTATTCTGCTCGGTCTGATCCTGTTTGCCATAGTGGCTTCCTTGCTGATGGCACTCCTTATGAGCCGCCATCTGGTGGCCATTGTCAGCCGGATCCAACAATCTGTCGCCAAGCTGGCGGTCGGCGACCTGACCCACAAGATAGGGATCCAGGGCAAGAATGAACTCTGCACTCTGGCGGCCGATCTGGATCAGCTCAGCGACAGATTACAAGTCATGATCCGTGAAATCGCCCAAGCCTCGGAACATATGGCGCAGCAGGTCGGTGAGCTCAATGTGCAGTCTGAGTCCAACTCGGCGGCATTGCAGGCCCACGCCTTGGAAACCGACCAGGTTGTCACCGCGGTTGAAGAGATGAGCGCTACCGCTCAAGGGGTTGCCAACGATGCTGCCTCCGCCGCACAGTTGACCGATAAGGCCAGAGCTCAAGGGGATGAGTCCCGTCAGGCGGTCGAACAGGCTTCCAACAATGTGATGGCGCTGGTCAGCGAAGTCGACAGTGCCTCCCAGACCATTGCCGAGATGGATGAAAGCACCCGTAGAATTGCCGGTGTGCTGGATGTGATAGGTGAGATTGCCGAGCAAACCAACCTGCTGGCGCTGAATGCGGCCATCGAAGCGGCCCGAGCCGGTGAGCAGGGACGTGGCTTTGCCGTGGTGGCAGACGAAGTCAGGGCGTTGGCGGCACGCACCCAGGCCAGCACTTCAGAGATCAACAATATGTTGGAACAGCTGCGTCAGGGAGCAGATTCGGCGGTGAATGCCATGAATCGTACCCGCCAGAGCTGTCAGGCAACGGCCGATACCACGACTCTGGTGGCCGAAAGTTTGCAGGGGCTGACCGAGCATGTATTTGATATCAATGGCCTCAGTAGCCAGATAGCCACGGCTGCCGAAGAGCAGAGCTCGGTTTCTGAAGAGATTACCCGCAACCTCAGTGTCATTCGCGAAATGGTGGAAGAGCTAAATCAGAGTGGTAAGGCGACACTCGGCAGCACCGCGGCACTGGCCGCTGCCAAAGATCAGCTCTCCAGTGTGGTCAGACAGTTTAAGCTCAGCTGAAAATAAGGGGTCTGCGGACCCCTTTTTGCTGCCTGGTGTAAAGGCACCCCTCGAAAGGTTGATTTTTCATCCGTTAATGCTAAAACATGATCTGCTTAACAAAACGCCACTCTCGATACTGATAGGTATTGTTAACTTCTAGCCAGTTCACGTTTTGACTCCTGTGCAGGAGGTAGTCTACAAACAGCTGGCAGTACCTTGGAAATCACCTAACTGTTTGTGGTATCTAAGGATTAGCAAAACTAACAGGAAGCCTTATGTCATCAATTATCCAAACTCTCGATCGCCAACTGGTCACTCCATACCAAGCCAATATTACAGTACCCAACTGGATGCTGGGGGCCATGGAGCGGGTGATGCAGTACTATGTTGACAAGAACCTGAGGCTGGACACTATTTCTGCTGATGTGATGCCGGCTCCGGTAGAGGGCAAGAAATACATGCTCTATGCCCATGTGCCTTTCTGCCACACGCTTTGCTCTTACTGTACCTTCCACCGCTTCCTGTTCAAGGAAGACAAGGCCCGTGCCTATTTTGTGGCGCTGCGTAAAGAGATGGATATGGTCAAGCAGTTGGGCTATGACTTCGAGTCCATGTACATAGGCGGCGGCACTACGACTGTGCTGGAAGATGAACTGGCGCGCACTATCGAGTATGCCAAGACCCTGTTCCCTTCCATCAAGGAAGTCTCCTGTGAATCGGATCCCCAACACTTGGACAGCCCCGGCTTTAAACAGCTCAAGGGATTGGTTGACCGCATGTCCATCGGGGTGCAGAGCTTTAATGATGACATCCTCAAGATGACAGACAGGTTGGAAAAGTTCGGCACCGGCCAGCAAACATTCGACAAGATCATGGCTGCCAAAGAGCTGTTTCCTATTATCAATGTCGATTTGATCTTCGGTTTCCGCGGTCAGACAGACGAAGTGATCCAGCATGACTTGGATATGGCTTCCAGACTGGATCCACGCCAAATCACCACTTATCCCCTGATGATCACCCACCAGACCCGCAAGAGCGTCAAAGGGAAACTGGCTGCGCCTCAGGCCGATATGGCCAACCAGTACCGGATGATCCTCAATACCCTCAATGGCCAGTACAACCAGTTGTCGGCCTGGGCCTTTGGTAAGGCCAACGATGAGGGCTTTGACGAGTACGTTATCGACTACGACGAATATCTGGGTGTGGGTTCAGGCTCATTCAGTTTCCTCAACGATACCCTGCATGTGAATACTTTCTCGCTGCGCAAGTATCAGGAGCGGATCGCCAGCGGCAAGATGGGTGTTGAGCAGCAAAAGCAGTACAGCAAGAAAGATGTGATGCAGTATCGTTTCCTGCTGGGGATGTTCTCCGGTCGTCTGTCGCGCAAGTATTTCCGCGACACCTTCGGCGTTAATCTGGACACAGCCCTGTTCAAGGAGATGAGCTCGATGAAGCTGATTGGCGCCATCAAGAATGATCCCAGCAACCCGGATGAGCTGATCATTACAGACAACGGCAAGATGATGGGTCTGCTGATGATGAAAGAGTTTTATGCCGGTATGGATAATGTCCGGGCGCAGCTGCGTAAGCCGCTGAAGCCTTGTGATATGTAATCTTTGGTTCAATGAATGATAAAAATCCGCCTCAGGGCGGATTTTTTATTGCGCAATAACGCTTCTGCCGTCGGCTAGTCGCCTTGACTGCGATTACCGGGATAACGGGGGTAGTCGTCGCTAATCTCCAGCCAGGCGGGTTTGTCGGCGCAGTAGATATGATATCTGGGTGCCACCCTGTCTGGGTCATCCAAAGAAGCAATACTCAAGCTGATAAATTCGGGATGGTCGAGACTGCGATAACTCAGGCTGGTGCCACAGTTGGGGCAAAAGCCGCGGCGGACCTTGGCCGAAGAGGCATATTCCCGCACGGCTTCACCCTGCCAAGTGAGTTGCTCCAGCTTGAAGTCCATCCAACTGCCCACCAGAGCCCCTGTGCTCTTACGGCATTGACTGCAGTAACAGTGGTCGGCATCGAACGGTTCACCCTCGAGGTGATAACGTATGGCGCCGCACAGGCAGCCTCCCTGTAACTCATCCTGCTGCTTCATCGCTCGACTCCTGGATAGCTTATTGTCAGGGCCTATCTGGCGCGATAGACGGGATAAGCCTGGTAAGCCTTGTCATAGTAAGGGCTGCGCTCGTAGAACCAACGTAACCTGGCCTTGGCATCGGCGGCAAAGGCCGGGTCTTTGAGCGCCTGGTCAAATTCGGCCTGGAGCGCTTTGGAGTTGGCCAGCATCTGTTGTGCCAAAGGTTCAACCGCGTAGTCCTCAATATACTCGGTGCGGGTGAATATGGTGTTGAACAGGCCCCACTGCAGCAATGAGTCGGGCGATTGCGGCTCCAGCAGTATCATCGCCAGATCGCCAAGCGGCTGCTCAGTGCTTATTTTGACGGTACCGGTGGGCAAGGTGAGTTCAACCTTTTCCAGTTTGGCTTTGGCACTGACTCTCTGGCGGCCTTCATAGTCACTGGCGGCAAACTGGGGTTCGCTGAGGCGATACTGTTGCAGCTTCAGTGTTTGAGGTTGCTCCAGGCGGCTCATACGAATGCCGTGCAGCGATAGCTTGGCAATCGCCTCCTGCCACTGGGGCGGAATATAGTAAGCGGCCGGGCGGCTGACACGGATATCCGCCTCTGTGTTGCCTATTACCGGCAGGTTGGGATAAAGCTTGGGCTCGCCGGTCCAGCGCACCACCTGTTTGCCCGAAATAGGGCTCTGTTCCAGTTGATAGTCTATGCCTTTGAAATCCCAGCCCTGCTCCTGCTTTTGTGACTTCCAGGTCAGGGTCACCAGCCGTGGATAGCGGTACTTGTCTTTCTCTATCGCTGCGCGCAGCTTGGTCGCTTTGGCCCCCACAGTCTTGAGGGTTTGCTCCAGCATCACATAAGTGCCCAGTACCCGTTGCCGAAACGGCTTGAGGCTGTGGTTTTCAATCAATATGGTCGGCAGGTGTCTGGCATCGCCGTAACCGTTGGAGTAGCGGGCCGAGGCATTCCACAGTGACATGCCCTTGCTCAAATCGGTATTGTCCAAGGCGAAGACCAGAGGCCCCGGGATATGACCTGCCTGGGTCAGCGCCTGTTCTATCGCCGGGCGATATTCCTGCTGCAGCCAGTTGTAGCCTGCGGGGCTCAGCCCCTGAGACAGGTTGTAACCAAAGGTCACATCATATTGGTAGTCGATACCGTCGGTGACATGCACATCGATATACAGCTGCGGCTGCCAGTCGTTGATGGCGGTCAGCATGTGTTGCATCTCCATGCTGTCGGCCTTGGCGTAGTCACGATTGAGGTTGATGTTTTGGCTGGTGGTTCGCCAGCCCATGTTCAGTGGGCCACGTTGATTAACCCGGTTGCTTTGGCTGGAGCGCTCGTGCGCATCGACACTGAAAATCGGCACAAACAGCAGGTTGACCTGTTCCAACAGCTCGGCCTTGTCGCCGACTATGATATCCCGCAATAACATCATGCCGGCATCTTTGCCGTCAATTTCACCCGAGTGGATCCCGGCTTGCACCAGAACATTGGGCTTGTGGTTACGTCTCAGCTGTGCCGGGGTGGCAGCACCTTCGGCGCTGGCTACTATCATCCAGATATCCCGCCCCTGGGGGCTCTTGCCCAGGCTCACCTTGTTAAGCTTGTTGCTTTGGGTCATCAGCCTATCCAGCCAGGCAAAGGTCTGCTGATAGCTTGGGCTTTCAATACCGCCGGATTGCTCAAAAGGCGTGGCCCAGCCGTCGTCGGCTGGACGCATTAAGGCCTCGCTGGCACCACTCCAGGGTTTGAGCGGCGGCAAAATGGCATCATTGATATAGGTGTTGGCTTGGGTGGCTGGTTCGGCAAGTGCGGCGCCGGGTAGCGTCGCGACAGCGAGCCAGAGCAGGGACAGCATGCGCATGAAAGGCTCCGGATACAGGATAATTGTTATTGTTGAAGCGCTCTATCTTTCACCAATTTGTCGAGTCCTGCAAGTCACCCGGAGTGACTCTCCCTTTCTGTTGTGGTTATAGCAATGAAAGCAAACTGCACCTCCCTAAATTTTGTTTTGTCAAAGTAATGTCAAAAAACGGCACTCAAGGGCAGTAATTTACATATTTGCAATCCAGTCTGAATAAATACCCAATCTCGCTTCTTAAGTTATTTTCTGTGTTGTAATTTCTTAACTGAGCTAATTAAAAATAATTTTATATTTATACCAGTTTTTATTAGCTGCTGGATAAATAACTTATATAAGTAAAGTAGTACTTTAATGTGGCAGCCATTTAAATTATCAATAGTGCTTTTGGCGTTCACTTTAATAAGTTCTGATTAAGTCGTTTTATTCTTGGAGAACAGTGTTGATGAGAGGCTTATCCAATATATTGATAGTTTCGGCAGTGGCTTTACCCCTGGGGTGCGCTTCTGCGGCAGAGGTGATTACCCTGGATGGTCAGTCACTCAAGATAGCGCAGCTACTGCAGCTGAAAGATAAACAAGTGCAGGTGGCTCTCAGCAAAGAAGCGCGAAAGACAATTCATGCAAGCCATGAACTCCTGATAGATTCTGCCCGTAAAGGCACGCCCGTATACGGGCTCACAGTTGGGGTGGGCAAGAACAAGGATACCCCGGTATTTGGTAAAGACGGTTCCCTGAGCGCCGAAGCTCGCAAACAGTCGGAAGACTTTAACCGCAATATGCTGTTTACCCACTCGGCGGCCAGTGGCCAACCCATAGCGCCGGAAACCGTGAAAATGGCGATGACGATCCGCCTGAATCAGATAGCCACGGGGCATGTGGGTGTGCAGCCGGACGTGGCCCGCATTTACCAGGAGTTTATCAACGAAGACATTATCCCCGTGGTGCCGGAAGATGGCTCTGTGGGGTTGAGTGATATCCTGTTGGCCTCACACATAGGCGCCGCCATGATGGGCGAGTGGGATGTGTTCTACAAAGGCCAGCGGATGTCTGCCGCCAAGGCGATGAAGCAGGCCGGGATCAAGCCGCTGGTGCCCTTTGGCAAGGACTCACTCTCGATTCTGTCCAACAACGCCCTGGCAACGGCACAGGTGGTCAACGCCATTGGTGATGCCCGCCAGATCATTCAATTCTCTCCCAGACTCATTGCCGCGGCCCTTGAGGGGATCAACGGCAATATCAGCCCTCTGCTACCTCATACCCTGGCGGCCAGACCTATGCCGAATGTCGAGAAGGTAGGTCAAGAGATTTTGGCCAATCTGGAGGGGGGATATCTATTCCAGCGTGACGAGAAGCGGCCGTTGCAGGATGCGCTATCCTATCGTGGTGCTCACTGGCCTGTGGCCCATGCCATGTCTCAGTTGCAGCAGTTGGAAACCTTGGTGAATATTCAGATTAACAGCTCTGATGATAATCCTACGGTTTACATCAATGCCAAACCCGGACGTTACGCCGATGCCCCTCAAGTGGCACAGTATTTTACCCAAGGGACGGTATCTGGGGCGATTAACTCCTCGGCCAACTTCGATACCATCCAATTGGCGTCCCAGACCGAGGCCTTTATCAATGCCATGGCGCAGTTGGGCAAATACTCCAGTAATCGCCAGATCAAGTTGATTGACCCTTACTTCACGGGTTTGCCAAGAGCCTTGGTCGACCCTGATGATGCCAATGGTCAGGCTTTCTATACCCTGCAGAATGGCTTCACCGCCCTGTTTGTCGAGATAGCCCATGCGGCCAATCCCGTGTCCTTCTATGGTATAGCCAACCAAGGCGGTATCGAGGATAACTTCAGCAACTACTTCCAGGCCGGCAAGAATCTCAGCAAGGTGGTGGATGGCGTGGCACGCATCTATGGCTTTGAGCTGATGCAGGTGGCCCAGGCGATGGACCTGCAGAAGAAAGTGAACCACAGGCAGTTGTCACCCCAGAATGAACAACTGTTAAAGGCGCTGCGCAAACAGGTGGCTTACTACGACAAGGACAGGTTGTTTACCCCGGATGTCGAGGCCTCGACTCAGTTCCTGATGAAGTTCTAAGAAAACCAAGCCCCGGTAGGATTAACCACCGGGGCTCTTTGTTTAGGGAATCGGGAATAGCCTTTGCTCACTGGGTTTTCGAGCCACACTCGCGGCTTGGACATGTCGTCTCGGCGGAAATGCTCCAGGCTCCGGAGAAGTCATTGTAGATAAATCTCTGCTCTGAACCGCGGGCGCTGAAGTGCACCACGAACGGAGTGAATTGGGGCACACCTGCCTGCGCCGCCAGTTGAGTAATGGCCAACTGGGCTATAGGTGAGTCTGGCTCTCCCAATTCAGCCAGCTGTTCTGTACTGAGTTCCAGATGTCTGGGGCTGTCACTGAGTGAGGCGTTTTGAACTACCTTGGCTATGGGGATCTCATGCAGCCTGGCATTCAGCCGTGAATAGGCAGCATATTGCGCAACCCTCTGTTGCAGCGCCGCTTCGCTCACCCCCAGGCTCTTGGCCATATTGGCTCTACGCGCCTGAACCAGCTCCCTGAGTTCGCTTCGTTGTTGACTGGAAAGAGCCGAGAAGGTCATTCCGGCCCCCAGAGTTTGACTGTAAGTGGCAGAAGACAGTATCGGCTCGCCCAGTGTCTTGTCACCGGCCATCAGCCGGTTCAGTTCGGCGGAGAAGTGAAGATAGGCTTGCGGATCTTGAAAGCCAAAATATTCCGCATGGGCTTCAATGCGTTGCAGCGTACCCGAGACGGGTTCTGCGATTGTGGCAGATGAAATGTAACCTGCTGAAAAGCATGCTAATAATATCCATTTGTTCATCTTGTATATCCTTATACTTTACTGAGTACGAATATAATTAACAGCCTTGGCTTTCAGGGTCAACGGTTTCATTGCTCGGAAATTCAGCGGCAGACAGACAGGGGTTCAGTGAGCTCGAGGCCACTATCGCTGCCATTGGCGGCAGGCATGCGCTATAAACAGCGGCTCGAAGCTGGCCTTATCAGCATAGAGGAGGTGACGTGAAAATAACGTCAAAAACTCCGTAGTTTTTACATGGGGTTACATTTTTGCAGCCTATTCTAAATATCTGTTTCAACTGTCTTTGTTCAATTCGTAGCCTGAGTTATGTTGGCTTTGATTCTTATTCTTGAGGAGTAATCGCATGAGTACAGTATTGAATCAGGCTGCACTCACGGAAACACAGAGCAGTTTCAGACAAGTACTGCAAACCGTCGGCCCGCTGATCGCCAGGCTGGGGTTCCAGGGGTTCTGGTTTCAGGGGCTGCCAAGCAATGCCAGGGAGTATTTGGAACACCCGGAAAATCAAGGCTTGTTCGCCCCAGTGTGGCTGCGAAGGCCAATAGCCTCACTGGCTTCCTCCGGTAGGATAGCGACCCTGCAACAGTACTATCTGGAACATTTTGCCCGCAGCGACAGTAACTTTGCCGAGTCTTTAAGCGCAGATAAAGCCTGGCGGTATCGCTGGCAAGAGCACGACCCGGTAAAAACTCTGTTTGCCAAACATGGTTACGACACTGTTCTGAGCTTTCCTGTCCCCAGCTATGCCAACCCGACCTGGTTTGGTCGTTTCATATTGCTGGCATCGGGCCGTCCCGAGCCGGATCCGGAACGGGTACAGCAGACCCTGATCTTGGTGCAAAGTCTGCTGTTTGAACATGACAGACAGAGGTTCAACCCCTTTCTGCAGAGCCGGATCTTCAAGGCCAATGCCAGAAAAGTGCTGCGAATGGCCGCAACCGGACTACAAAATCATGAGATCTCTGATCGACTGCACATTAGTGTTCGTGGGGTTGAATACCATATGGAGTCAATGCGCAAGAAACTGGGTGCCAGCAACAGGGCAAATCTGATCCATCTGGCCCATCAATTTGAGTTGATCTGACATGTTAATTCTGCTGGTCGAAGATAATCGTCTGTTGGCAAACAATATTATTCAGTACCTGGCGATAAAAGGCATTGAATGTGACTATGCCGAAACCCTGGCTCAGGCCAATGAACTGCTGAGACAGCAGCATTTCGATGTGGTGGTGCTGGATCTTAACTTGCCCGACGGGGACGGTGTGCGAGCATGCCAGGGCTGGAAGGCTCAGTGTATGACCACGCCGGTGATCATGCTGACCGCCCGCAGCGGTTTGGATGATAGGTTGAGCGGCTTCGATGCCGGCGCCGATGATTATCTGATCAAACCCTTCGCCATGGAGGAGCTGGTGGCCCGCCTAAGAGTCGTGGCTCAGCGCCGTCCGGCACCACCAAGATTACAACTGGGTGAGCTGGAGATGGACTTTGGCAAACACGAGGCCTATCGCCAAGGGCAGTTGTTGTCCCTGAGCCGCACCGGCTGGCAGATACTGGCCTTGCTGGCTCGCCGCAGCCCGGAAACCGTGGAGCGGGAAGAGATAGAGCGTATGCTCTGGCCCGACTGCCCACCTGACAGCGACAGCCTGCGCAGCCATCTGCATCTGTTGCGGCGGGTGGTGGATAAGCCGTTCGACAGTCAACTGATCTACACCATTCGCGGGGTAGGACTCTGCCTGAGGAGTGACTGAAGATGATGCCCAAGTTCAGCCTCAAGCGCAGCTATCAAATTTACGGGCTTATTTTTCTGGCGGTCACTCTGGCCATCAATAGCATCATCCCCCTTTGCATGATGTGCACCGGCATGTTTTCCATGCATGAGATCACTCTGCGTAACGCAGGGCAGGCGGCTGAAGCGGTGTTCCTTCAGGGCAGCACAGAGCTGGATACCGACAACATCAGTGTGTTTGCCGACTGGCAGCGGGTACCGGATAAGATCAAAGCTATCAATGACTTTCAGCCTCCCACTGCAGAAACGGGTATTCGTTATCAGCATCTTGATGGCCCCTATATCGATGCCCTGAGTGTGCATTACACGGCTTCAGGCCAGCCGCTGTATCTATGGCTACATTATGATGCCACCCATGATCTTGTTTTTGCGCCCAAGAACATGACCGCCATTTTATTGCTGATAGTGATGACCTTCGGGGTGGTGGCCAGCCTGGCGTTTCATATGCAAAAGCAAGTGATCACCCCGGTGCACAAAATCAGTCAGGCGATCAAACAGCACGACTGGCAAAGCATGAATGGCTTCAGTTTTCCCAAACAAGGCTATGCCGAGCTGCAATCGATAGTGGATGCGCTCAATACTTCGCTGCAGCAGCTACAAAAGGCCCAGCAGCGGGAACTCAACTTCCTGCGTTTTGCCAGCCACGAGCTGCGCACTCCTGTGGCTATCTGCCAGTCATCCTTTGAGCTGCTCACCTTGCAAAAGGGCAAGTTGACCGGGCCAGTACTGGCTGCCAGCCAGGCGACGGCGCAGATGAAGTCCATCATAGAAACCCTGTTGTGGCTCACCAACAAGAGCAGCACTCGGCTGGAAAAACAGCGCTTGGCTCCGGCCGAGTTGTTGCAGCAGCTGGCAACTGAGCAGGAGCACGCCCAAGGCAAGCAGGGGGTTATTCAATTGGATTGTGACGATACCCAACTACTGGTGCTGAAAGAGCCTCTGTGCATCATGCTCAATAATCTGCTGCGCAATGCGCTCGAGCATGGCACTGGCGAGGTCAAGGTGGAGCAGCGGGGCAAGTGCATCCGAGTCAGCAACTCAAGCTTACAGGATGGCATGGGAGGTTTTGGTCTGGGGCTGATGTTGGTCAAGCGACTGGCGAAACAGCTGGGTTGGCAGTTCAAGGAATATCGGCCACCGCAGATGTTTATTGCCGAGATAGAAATTACAGATTAAAGGAAAGTGTGAGCTTAGGCTTATATTTATAGATTGGCTATTAATATTTTAAAAAGAGATGGCTTGGTCTGTCTCTTTTTAATTTGTTTGACGGAATTTTCACTTAACTTGTGGTCTCCTGTTATCTACTTCCTTAAACCACAGAGTTTATTTTTTTAAGGATTGTAATCGACCAAGATCACAGCTGCTATTGGTGGCAATTAATTATTATTTTCTCGTCCAATTCATGTGTTTAAAGTTTTCAATTACTTGGCATTGTATTTGTCTGAGGAAATATTATGAGCTCAAAATGGTTGTTGAGTGGGGTGGTACTGGCTATGGCATTTTCTGCCAATGTGCAGGCCGATGTAACCAAAACAAGTCTGGATCTTGGTTATAAGTTTTATACCAGTGATACCAAGGATGATAACCCTGGCGTCTTTAACCAACCCTTTCTCAAGCTGAATCATTTGGGTTTGGCCGATTGGGGCAGTTATTTCGCCAATATCAAGCTGGAAAACCCGGGTGAAGTCGCGGAAAACCAGAAGAATGAAGATGGTAAAACCACTTTAAAATCATTGGCAATCATAGAGCATAAGCTGGGTGAAAGCGGTTTTAACTTTTGGGCCCAGAACTTTATCTCTGCCAGTGAGACTCTGGTCGAAGACAACCTGTATCTGGGGGTTACGCACAACAGTAAGTTTGGCGATTTGGCGCTGAACTACGGGGTTGGTTTCAACTATACCTTTGGTCATTTCTCACCAACAGATGAGAACTTCAATGACATTTCAGGTTATGCCCTGGTGCTCAATGCCAAATACCCGCTGAGTTTTGCCGGATTGAAGCACAACTTGTCCGTCAACTACGAAGCGCAGATAGACAGGGATGAAGACCACCAAAAGCTGTTCAGTTACGACAGCTATGGGCACCAGATCATTCTGGGTTGGCAGACCCAATTTACCGATGCCTTCTACGGCAAGTTGCACCTGACTCAGTACGACAGTTGGGGTGCACAGTACAACGACGGTATCGAGTATGGGTTGGCTTTTGGATACCAGTTTTAACAATGGAGCCAGGCTCCCTTTTTTAATCGACAGGAACTGAATATGCAGTTGAACAAATCCGTTTTGGGCGTGGCCGTATCCACTGCCGTGGTGATTACCGGCTGTCAGGTGACCCATGAGATCATCAAGAGTCAGGGGACTGCCCAGGGCAAGCATGGTGAGATCCAGGTAGAAACCAGCATTCAGGATGGCCGTATTGTGGCTATCGATGTGCTGAAGCAGAAAGAAAACCCTGTGTTGGCCGCCGCCGCATTCAAAGATGTGAAACAGGCCATCATAGACAACAACTCTGTAGATGTTGACGGGGTTTCCGGTGCGACCGTGACTTCCAATGCCCTCAAAAAAGCCGTGGCTGCCAGTGTTGAAGCCGCAGGTGTGACTCTGGTTGCCGCCACGGCCACCGCCAAGCATGGTGAAGCCCTGACGCCGGCCGAATACACCTATGATGTGGTTGTGATAGGTTCTGGTGGTGCCGGTTTCAGTGCCGGTCTGGAGGCCATGGAAGCCGGTGCTTCTGCCGTCATCATCGAAAAGATGCCCATCATAGGTGGTAACTCGCTGATCTCCGGCGCCGAGATGAACGTAGCCGGTAGCTGGGTACAGAAGAGCATGGGAATTACCGACTCCAAAGAGCTGTTTATCCAGGACACACTCAAAGGGGGCGACTTCAAGGGTGATCCTGAGATGGTCAAGGTGATGGTAGACAATGCCGTCGATGCCGCCGAATGGCTGCGTGACTATGTCAAGGTTGAGTACTACCCCAACCAGCTGTTCCAGTTTGGTGGTCACAGCGTCAAGCGCGCCCTGATCCCGAAAGGCCACACGGGTGCCGAAGTGATTGGCAAATTTGCCAAGAAGGCCGAAGAAGTCGGTCTGCCTATTCACACCAACACTACCGCCGAGCGTCTGCTGATGGACAACAATGGTCGGGTCGTCGGTGTTGAAGCGACCAAAAACGGCAAGAAGATCACTTATCATGCCAAGCGCGGTGTTGTTGTCGCTACCGGTGGTTTCTCTGCCAACGTGGCCATGCGTAAGCAATACAACCCAGAGCTGGATGAGCGTTACGGTACTACGGGTATTGCAGGTGGTACAGGTGACGGTATTGTCATGGGTGAGAAGATCCACGCCGACACCCGCAACCTGGGCTATATCCAAACCTATCCTATCTGTAACCCAGAGACTGGCGCAATTGCCCTGATCGCCGACTCCCGTTTCTTCGGTGCGATTCTGGTCAACCAAAACGGTGAGCGCTTTGTGGAAGAGTTGGAACGTCGCGACGTGATCTCCCATGCGATTCTGGAACAACCCGGTCGTTACACCTATGTGCTGTGGAACAAGGACATCGACGATGTGGCCGGTACCATTGGTATGCACCAAGGTGAATACAAAGACTTCACCAGCCGTGGTCTGATGTATGAAGTGAACAGCATTGAAGAAGCCGCCAAGGTGTTCAACATTCCGCTGGAAAACCTCAAGAAGACCATCAAGGATGTGAACCACTATGCGAAAACCGGTAAGGATGAAGCCTTCAATCACAGAGCCGGGCTGGTGGACTTGAGCAAGGGCCCATACTGGATCCTGAAAGCTACGCCATCGGTACACCACACCATGGGTGGTCTGGTAACAGATACCAAGACCCACGTACTGAATGAACAAGGCAAGGTGATCCCAGGTCTGTTTGCCGCCGGTGAAGTGACAGGTTTGACTCACGGTACCAACCGCCTGGGTGGCAACGCCTATACAGACATCATTGTCTTTGGCCGTATCGCCGGTCAGCAGGCTGCCGCCAACTAAGCCTCCGAGCTACTCATAATCTCCCCTGAAAACAAAAACGGCCCGCAAGGGCCGTTTTTTTTATCACCAATCTCTGGGGGAGATGGCTTGTTCGATATCCAGACTGTCGAAGCCATAAGCACGGCTGATGATGTAAAACTCATCGGCGAGGCAATCCCGGGCGACTGTCTCCAGTTCACTGCCGTTGGCTTCAAACTCATCTTGCAGCTCATTGATGGCCAGGGTAGCGGCGTGAGTCAGTTGCAGCAAGGCGCCTTCATCCTCGGGCTTAAGGGCTTCTATCTCGCTGCACAGTTGCAGCAATACGCCTTTGAGTTTATCAACCAGAAAATCCGGAAAATAGCCGTCCAGATACATAGGTGCCAACAATTGCCGCTGCTGGATGACGGGGTTGGTAACAGACATTAGTCTTCCTCATTACTTGCTCAATTGGCCTGCGCCAGTTGTTTCAGATGTTGATACAGGGAATCGCTGAAGCTTTGCTCGTAGGTGAGTCGCAATTGCTGCCTGCCGGCATCGAAATCAAAGGCGCGGTAAATATTCACTTCAATGAGTTGGTCACCTTGGATCAGATATTGGCTGGGCAGAACCTTGTCGGCCAGCTCTGGATTGTCCAGCAGCTCTGTGATCTGCAACAAAGGCGCACCACTCGGGCTTTGGATTAGCTGCCACTCGTAGCTTTCAGGGGTATCGCCAAAGTTCAGCGTGAAACGCTGCTCGCCATCCAGGGTAATTTCATCCTCTGTTGCTATAGGCCAGAAGAGGGTAATCAGCGCCCTGGAGTCGAGATCTTCGGCGTTGGCAACCGGCATCTCCCAGGAAACAAACTCTTCATTCCGGCACATTACATCGGCTTGCTGCGCCGTCCAGATGCGGTAAACCTGCCCAGGCCATTCTAGCTTGGCCAACTGCAGCGCGGCCGGGGTACCTGCCAGCAAGGTTTGCCAGTCTTCGGCGCCGGCCTGGTACTTGTCCACCTGCATAGTGATTGGTACCTGAGTACCATCATAGAAGGTATGTAGTTGATTGCCTTCGATAACCGGCGCGCTTGGGCTATAGCCCTGATCCTTGCGATCAGCATTTATCCAGCGCTCCATTTGAGTATTCCAGCACTCGTTGGCGACCTCATCTCCCAGAGTGACATCCTGGGCCAGGACCTTGCCTTGGTTGACACTTCCGGTCAGAAACTTGGAGGGGTCGCCATATTGCAGGGTGAACACCTCCGATCCGCCAGTCAGCCCCAGATCAAGCAGATGAGCTTGCTCATCATCTTCCATCAAGCCATTGAGTACTATCACCCAATCATTGTCGTTCATGGTTTTGTCATCAAGAGGTTCCAGGTAACCCAGGGCAACCATGGCGCTGTTTACCTTGTTACGCACCTCTTGGGGATCTGTGGCCAGGAATGTCTCCGCTGTTTGACCACTGGCGGCGATCAACTGTCGCAGCTCATTCAGGGTCATGGCGAGGGTCTGCTCGGCCGCCAGAATGGCCTCATGATTGCCTTCACCGAGTAGCTTTTCTATCTGAGCTTCAGTCAAAGCGTGAATGTGCTGCAGTAACCAAAATGCCTCGGCAAAGGCCGGCGCTGCTGTGACTTCGGCAGCAAGCTGGTAAGGGTTCTCGCTCTCCGGGGCGAACAGCTGGGAATATAGCTGCCTGAGTTCCTGAAGCAGGTTATCGCGCTGGGCGTCACCAATGCCCGCTTGCAACATCTGCTGTAAACGACTGAATTCCAAATGGGTCACTAGGTTGATGGTACCCGTATGCTGGTTCAGGGCAAAGAGCACCAGACTACCGTCATCAGCAGTCTGGGCAGCGACACTCTGCTTGTTGTGTTGCTGTTTGGCTGAGGTATTGTCACTGGCCTGCGGTAACCAGCTGGCCAGCAGATAATAGTCGGGCGTTGGGTCATCGCTGCGCCAATCGAGCTGATACTTGCCATCGTTGTCGGCAGTTGTTGTGGGCTCATCAGCATCGCAAGACAGGTTACGATTGAGATCGGCGCAGACATCGGCCCCCGGCACAGCACCCAAATAACTAACCTGGCCCTGAACACTAATATCAGTCGTAACAGGTGGTTGATTGTCATCTGAATCGGAGCCGCCACAGGCAGAGAGCAGCGTAGCACTGAGTGCTACCGACAGGAGGGAAAGTTTACGCATATTGATTCATCCTTGAGTTAAGTTCGTCAAAACGGGTTAAGGCAACTTGGAAAGAAACCAGCCTTTATCGGTTTGGAGAAATTTGCAGCTGACAGAAGAACGGTAGTTTTCTCCTTCTATCAGTAGCTTAACCCGCGCTTCCTGAAGCGCACCTTTCTGTTGCTTGCTTTTGCTGGGTTCGCTGTAACTCACATCTTGGGGCGTAATAGTGCCGAGAGTCTTATCTTGATACCAACGCTTGTGTGAACGGGCCAGTATTTGGGCCGCATGCTCTTGTTCCTTGGCACTCGCTTCGTAGGGCATTAGTGCCACAAAGGCTTGTACATCCTGGTTTTTGATGATTTCAAAACTATCCAAGCACTGTTGAGTCAGCTTCTCATTTGGTTTGGCCGCCACTGGCAGCGTGAAAAGGGTTACTCCAAGTGAAAGATATGCAAATGGAATTTTCATTGTTCAACTCCTTGAAACAGGGAAGAGCCTTACGGCTCTTCCCTTGATTTTATTCCTGCTGCAGATTGCGCAACGGCTGATATTGACTACGAGCCTTCTGTTGGGGAGTTCCGACTTCGACCTGGAATTGTTTGACGCTATCTTTCAATAGGTCACGGCCTTCCAATTCATCCCCCGAGACAGAGAGAACATCGCCTTCAAACTGGATGTAATAGGTGCCTATCTCATCTTCAGCCCGGATCCCTACCAGTTTTACTGTGTGGGTGCCTGAGGTAAGCGGTATTGATAAGGGGCCAACCTGGCGTTGCGGGCTACTGCCATCGGTCAGTACTTTATCATCGACAACCAGTTTAAAGATATCGTCGTTGAAGTTGCCGTTATCACCGAAAGTGATTTCCAGTAGATGGGGTACTTCAAACTTGAGTCCATTGCTGAGCTCGTTATCTACTTCCACAGTGACATTACCCGAGACAACATTATTGGGGACTTTCACCGTTAGTTTCCCTGGCTCGACCTTGTTGATAAAGGCAACGATACGTTCACCATTCTTACCGGCGAATGTGACTCTATTATTTGCTTTGGTTTGGCTGAATCCCAAGCCTTCGATGACGACTAAGTCACCGGGTTGGCCGCTACTTGCTTTCAAACGTATGATCTCAAGGCCATCACCAATCTTGATTTTTACAGGTGACTCAGCGCGCTGCCCTCTGTGCTCAACAGCAACGGCGATAGGACCGACAGCGTTTTTCAACATAGAGCCTGGAACGCTTATTTTCAGCAGAGTGCCATCCTCGGAGACAGATTCATATTCACGCTCTTCATAAGCATTGTTGCCCTCATCTTTCAGTTCGGTTAAGGGTTCTTCATCAAACCAATACCAACGTTCGTTAATGCCAAACCCTGTGCCGATGATAGACAACGGCTTGTCTATAGGCTCGGCTTTCATAATGGCAGGGTCTATGTCGACAATTTGCATCCCCCAAGTGAGGGTAAAGTCAGACTTCACCGGTACGCCGACCATATCTGTAATGGTCTTGAGCTGGTCGATCAGTATGTCTGCTACCTGGGCGCCAGTTTTTATCGCTTCCATTTGGCCAATAAAAGGAGCCCATTTGCGTAACGCGGCTCCGGCAGCCAAGGCTGCCAGGTCTTCGGGCTTTACTCCCATACTTTGCAGCACTGCTGTAGTGATGGGGCCCAATTTGCCTCTATTGGCAGGATCGTAGAAGACTTCTATTTCATTTTTATAGAATTCTATCGCAAGCTGTTCCAGGAAGTTGGCAAGGTCGGTTCCAGTAACATTGTCATCCTTATAAAGTTTTTCAGTTTCCTCTATCAGCTTGGGTGAGTACTGGATCACTAACTTGGTGATGACCACGGGGTCGAATCCTGCCGGTTCATAACCTACCCCGATTAAAATAAGGTCAAAAAACTTAAGCAAGATACCGTCTATGACGGTGCGAATTGCCAAGTATTGGCGAGCTTTGAGGTTGGCCTCATCATAGGCAGACTGATTACGAAAGCTAAATGGTGAAGGCCCCAAAGGAGTATCTACACCCGGAGCGAGAACTTGGTAAAGGCAATCTTGATAGGGACAAACATTGTAGTACTGATCTTTGGACCAAAACTCCAGACCAAAGTATGTTCCAGATTGCGGTCCTATTATATTGCCATCCCAAGCTGATTGAGCGTGCTTGCGCAGCGGACTATCCAGCTTGGACTCATCATACTGTCCATTTTCACCCAGAGGGATAATCATGGTACTCAAATAAAGCCGGGTACGATTTTGCAGCTCTGAGCAGCCATCGTACTGGAGTTTGTTTTTCTGTTCTTTGGTGATCTCGCTGTTATTGGGACAGCTTGGATCCGACGGTAGCCAATTATCGAGGAAGTTAGTGGCCGCAAGACTATAGTCAAAGTAAGCCGTACCATAATTGGTGATGTTTGGTTTAATGCTTCCGGTTGCTGAAGCCCGCTTGACCATGGCCATAGCCATTGGAGAAGCATTGAATGACTGGGCTTTGGCTGTCTTGCCAACCTGGTTCTGACTATAGCGCTGATATATCTTGTTGCTGTTGCTTATTAGCAACAGGTTTGTTGCTTGAGATAATTGCTCCAGTGCCATTGGAGAACTTTGCAGCATGCCAGCGAAGTGTTCCTGCAGTTCTATGAACTCAGGATAAGTCACTATGGTGTCGCGAAAATTAACCAACGAAGCTTGTGGGATCTTGTCAACGCCAATAAAGTCCAGCACGTACTTAAAAGTCGTACTGTTTATATCCAATGTCAGTTGTTGTTCGCCTGGTAACAAGTAACTGTTTAGATAAACATATCCCTGACTATTATCTGCAGTAGGAACAAAGGCTGTGACAGGAGTCAGCCGATTCTTAAAGACTTTAATGTTTGCCCGACCGTTGTAATCCAGTGTCGTTGTGGTATTCAGCAGTGTTTCTACACGTACTCCTAAGGGATCAACACCGCCTACAGAGGTGAGGGTAACTTCTGCTTCTTTGAGTACATAGTATTGTACTTGGTTGCTCTGTCCCTGGGCATTGTTGATTTGCAGCGTACCGTCGACAAGTCCTGTTGGGACGTTCACTCTCGCAGAATGGGCTGTATTTGAAATGACCTCTAAAGGTATTCCATTGGCTGTCACTGTGATATTGCCATTTAGGCTGTCACCATAGAGAGTCACCTGGGCGTTTTCGTCAAGCATCACTGCGCCGGCTGTGCTGATAACCGGGGTGCCTGCAGGCTGAAGTTTCAAGGCTCTCGCATTGGTGCGCAGAGCACCATCAGAGACAAAAACTTCACTGGCACCTTTGGGCAGTACTGTAGTGATAAGACCTGAGGCTTGAGTTAAAGGTAAGTTGATTGGAGGTAAGCCTTCCCGGGTGATAACCAAAAAGTGTTGACCGGCAGATAAGGGAGAATCCAATTCTACGTTCAGTGTATCGCCTTCGCGGAAAAACCTGACTTTGGTATCGTTATGGACTGTATAGGCCTGCCCCAGGATAGCTACGGAGCTGATACTGACGGCGGTCAGCCTGTCCTGATCATTGATATCCAGGACGCCATCATTGTCATCGTCCAAGTCCAGAAAATCAGGGACTCCATCAAGATCTCTGTCCAAAGGGTGCTTGGGATTGTCGCCGGCCTCAATGGCATCAGCGATGCCATTGCCATCGGAATCCAAATCGAGGAAGTTCCCCTGGCCATCGCCGTCTGCATCGGCGCCACCCTCAAATCCATCACTCAGGCCATCACCATCACTATCTGTGTCATACCAGTTGGGAATACCATCGCCATCTGGATCAAAGTCATCGGCTGCTAAACCATACAGATACTCCAGAGTATCGGGTATACCATCTTGGTCTGAGTCATCACTCTCTGGATCCATGCCCAATGCCAGTTCTTGCTGGTCATAAACTCCATCACTGTCACGATCAGCAAAAATACGGGCGCTGTAGCTGAAGCTAGGACGGCCATCAAAGTTAATATCGTTGATGCCAATGTGATAAAGGCCATCTTTGAGAATTTCAACGCTGATAGCGACTTTCTTGAGCACAGGATCTATTTCCAACTCACCAAAGTTGAGTGCATTACCCTGAGCATCAGAAAAGTAGATATTGGGTTTGAAATCCGGATCCTCATAGCTGAGCATCAAGGTATAGAATTGACCGGCTTCTCCTTCAAAGGAAAACAGATCGCCATTGTCTGATTTTTGAGAAATGGCTCCTCGCACCGTAAATGGGGGAGCCATTCCTGCCTGGGTTGCGATTGAGGGGTTATCGTTGGGTTCTTGCTCAATAATTTGAGGAAATTGATGTTTTGTTGGATCAAAAGGGTAATCATCCCTCTCATCCAGAATACCGTCATTGTCCTCATCACGTATTTCCCAGCTACCTTCATGGCTGGGTGGGTCAACCGGGTCTGGGTCAGTTGGATCCGTCGGGTCGGTTGGATCTGTTGGGTCAGTTGGAACTTCCTGACCCGGGCCTTCATCTGGCTCTAGCTCACCATTACAACCACCGGTCAGCATTATCCCGGCTATCAGCAGAGCCAGGTAAGTTTTTTTGGACATGATTTACTTCCCTATAAGTGTTGGTTACATCCTGAAAGGAGTTTGCATACGCATAAGGCCATCAGAGACCATAGCAAGATAAATATCCCCGGTAGCTCGGCTGAGCAGATTGCACTCCAGTTGCTCCTTGCTGGGCATGTATAGTGGCGAACTGACAATCTCTCTGAGTACATAGTTGGCAAAGGGAACGATTAACTTTTGGCACCAGCGAACTTCTATTTGTAGAAGATTCGCATCCTGGATGTTCAGTTGTCGGTTATTCCCAAGGTTTTGTAACGCCGGATTACGGTACATAAGGTTATTGTTGGGGATTTCATAGAGGCTCTTGCCCTGGTAGGTGGACCTTACTTTAAAGCGATCGAAGACCTTCTTATCCGGGCTGAGAATGGTTATCTTGGCTTGGGTTGTCACCGCAATCCTGGCTTTGGCTAACGCTCCCAAGGTACCTGTCAGGCTGGGATCCTGATTGTAAAGGGGCATCATACCTTCGCTCAGCCCTTTACGTATGGCACTCAAACTACCGTGATTGAGGGCTCCTGAGCGCACGGCTTTGACGGTTGCAGCATCCAAGGTGCTCTTGGCGGAATAGATAAATCCCCATTGAACGAGCAACATCATGGCAACCAATACCAGTGGCATCAGAAAGGGCAGAGCGAGGTTAAACTCCATCATCGCTTGGCCTGTTTGCGATGTTAACCGTTTCATCTCGCGGCCTGCTCCGGGCTGGGTTCACGTTGCAGTTCGTAGATGGCTTGGAGCAACGCTTTTATTTGCCTATGAACCACAGAACTAGTGTCACCATGCTGTTGGGCTATTTCCAATACCTGAGCAGATTGTTTCAAGCGTACCAGGCTCATGTTATACCAAGCTTTTTGATTGTCTGGCTCAAGCTCAATGCAACGTTGATAGGCCGCTATGGCAGCATCTTGACGTCCGGTTCGGGTATAAATGTTGCCCAGACGAAACCAACCGGGGGCGTAATTGGGAACAGATCTCAACACTTCGAGGTACAGACTTTCGGCCTGATCCATCATCGCCAGCTTGTAGGCATGTTCAGCTCTGGCTTGTATCTCCATGATAGCCTGGTTGCCCTGGTGCTGTGTTTGAGAAGCGCACCCTTGCATAATCAACATCAGGGTGCACATAAGCGTGATTAGGAACTTTTCCATCTGAGTGTTTCTCCTTCATGGATTTGGGCCTTGGCTGCTGTTCCATTTACCAGCTCAAGTGTGTGATGGGCGCCATGGCAAAAACTGCTGCGCCAGGGTTTGAGTTCGGAAACCACTTTGAGGACTGTGTGCTGGGCATCCAGATACACTATGTCCAGCGGATAACGCATTCCTATAGTGTGTACCGAGCTGCAGGGGCTGATTAACATTCCCTGAGAAGGTGTTAATTTTGGCCTTCCCAGTAACCCTCTTAGACGCAGCCAGGGATTGTTGGCCAGAAACACTTGCCCTAATTCATAGCCTGAGGCTGTAATAAGTGTCTTGGTTTCCATCTTCATAGCTCGTACATAAACTTCATAACTATCGGGAAAAGAAGAATCATGAAGGTGACAGGGAAGATGAACACTATGAGTGGGAATACCAGCTTTACTGGAGCCTCCAGGGCTTTCTTTTCGGCACGTTGGAAACGTTCTACTCGGCGCTGGTCTGCTTGAATTCTAAGTGTTTTACCCAGGCTTGCTCCGGTTCTTTCTGCTTGAGCCAAGGCACTTACCAAGCTGTTGATTTCGGTTATTTGTACCCGTTCGGCCATATTCCTAAAAGACTGAGCTCTGGACATCCCGGCGCGCATATCGCGGATAACCTTTTCAATTTCAATTTTTAAAGGCCCTTCTGGACCGCGTTCAACCGCTTGGGTCAGCGCACCAGTCATATTCAAACCGGCTTCGATGGACATGGTCAGATAGTCCAGATACACAGGTAGCACTTTAACAATGTCTAGCTGACGCTTCTTACGCAGATCGTTCAGTGTCATCACGGGGAGGAAATAGCCAACAATGGCAGCAAAGAGCAGGTAGCGGCTGTTGACCTCTCCCAGCATCGCGGTTGCTGCCAGCATCAGTCCCACTGCAAATAGCGTGCTGAGGATCCTGATGGCGAAGTATTGCTCGGCACTCATGATGTATGACAGGCCGGATATCTGTAGTTTCTTGGAAACCCGTTCCAGATAGTCGACACTGAGCTTCTCACTGATGTAGAAAGCCAATACTTGCACCAGTGGCCAAATTATTTTTAACCCTGGTGAAAGCGGATCCATGAACTCCCTGTTATCGGGAGGAACCCGGCGATAAATCCTTGCGCAACTGATAATGGTGAAGCCCAAAGCACAGGCGTAGCAGAGGATGATCAGATTAATCATGATTGCGGCTCCTACTACACATCGATAGTGACTATCTTACGAATGGATATGTAACCGCAGAACAGCATCAATACGACGACTGCGATGGTGAGCCAGCCCAAGGGCTCGGTAAAAATGCGTCCCATGGCATCCGGCTCCATGTGATTGAGTACTACCCCGATAAACACTGGTAGCAAGGTCATCACTAATCCCTGAAGCTTACCTTGTGATGTTAGCGCGTCTATCTTGCCTTCCATCTCCAGCTTTTTTCGCAGTGTACTGGACAGCCTTGACAGTACTTCAGCCAGGTTTCCCCCTACTTCTCGGGATATTTGCATACCGGCAATCACTAACTGAAATTCGGGTTCAGGAATTCGAGCATACATGTTGTTCAGAGCGGTATTGAACTCTACCCCCAAGCGTTGCTCCCGCAGAAACAACTGAAATTCCTGCCGTATGGGGGCATCCATTTCCTCAGCCATAAATTCAATGGCTGAGGTGGTATTGGCGCCGGACTGCATTGAAGAGGCGATCATATTAAGTGCATCAGGCAACTGTTCGACAAACTTACGTTGGCGACGCTTACGTAGATAGCGATATGCAAAGCGTGGCAGCAGAGCCAATATTATGCTGAGGACAATACCCAGTATCAAAGAACCAAACAGCAACCAAACTAGAAATGGCACTGATACCAAAGTAATAATGTTCATCAAAAACAGTTGCTGCGGTTCGATGAACATGAACATATCGGCAAGGTTTGTACTGGCTGATGTGGTGAATTTGTCCTGATATTCTCTGGCCCAATTAGACGACAGGTGCCTCAATGACCACACCAGCAGCACCGCACTGATACCAATGCAACCTATGATGAACAACGGACTACTCATGGCGAGACTCCCGCTCAAAAATATCCAGTTTGACCTTGATACCTTGTTGCCTTAAGCGCTCATAAAACTCCGGGACAGAACCGGTTGCCGTATAGTAACCCTGTACTTTGCCGTGCTCGTTGAAACCCGTCTGTTGAAAACGGAATATCTCCGAGAGTTGCACTATGGAGCCTTCAATGCCGGTAACCTCGCAAATGCTGGTAACGCGACGAGAACCATCGGCGAAACGTGATTGCTGGACTATGATATTGACGGCTGAAGATATCTGTTCACGAATGGCTTGTACCGGTAATTCCATGCCAGCCATCATCACCATGACTTCCAGCCTTGAGATACAGTCTCGTGGTGAGTTTGAGTGGGCTGTAGTCAGCGAGCCGTCATGCCCCGTATTCATGGCCTGAAGCATGTCCAGTGCCTCACCTCCACGGCATTCACCGATAACGACTCTGTCAGGACGCATCCGAAGACAGTTTTTGACCAGATCACGGATCTCTATGGCGCCTTTACCTTCCTGGTTGGCTGGACGAGCTTCCAGTGAAACCAGATTTGGTTGATAGAGTTGCAACTCGGCGGCATCTTCAACTGTGATAATGCGTTCGCTTTCCGGAATAAAGTTGGAGAGAACATTCAACAGGGTTGTTTTCCCTGAACCTGTACCACCAGAGATAACGACATTTCGCTTCTGCTTAACCGCAATCTCCAGAAAGTCAGCCATTGCCTGACTCATAGAACCAAAGCGCACCAGATCACTACAGTTCAGTCGCTGCTGCATAAATTTACGTATGGTGATGCATGGGCCTTTAAGAGCCAAAGGTGGTATTACTGCATTAACCCGGGAACCATCTTTAAGACGCGCATCCACCATGGGTGAGCTTTCATCTATGCGTCTGCCTATTGGTGTAACTATTCGCTCTATGGCGCCCAATACGGCCTGATCATCTGAAAAGGCAACGTCTGAAAGAAACAGCTGGCCGGCTTTTTCATAAAAGATCTGATCATGACTATTAACCATGATTTCAGACACTTCAGGGTCTGCAACCAAGCCTTCCAAGGGGCCAAGCCCTATGGTTTCATCCAGAACTTCTTCTATTAGAGAGTTGACTTCAATCTCTGCAGGAAGCTGCATTTGGCTAATGATTTGCTGGATAAGAGACTCACTCTGCTGGCGTAGCTCCTGGTCGCTCATCTCGTTGACGTTGACCCTGCGAAGATCCATCTGTTTCAGCAGTTCTCTGTGTACCCGTCGGCGCCACTCATTTCTGAATTGAATATGATCCAGCTTGGCATTGGTCATAGCCAGTGGTTTCATGTTCCTAGTGCTTTCAACGTCTGCAACCTGCTTGTCAGCAGGATTCTCCGGTGGGCATTCTGCTGACGAATCTTTATTGTCGAACTGGTATTCGGGATCTTGATTAATCACGCGAAGCTGATAATCCCCTACCTGTATCCTGTCTGTTGTCTTGAGTGGACCGAAACGCTGCCGCTTTTCGTCATTCACCCTGATACCGGTGCGGCTCTTGTTGTCTTCCACGAAGATGCCTTCTTCATCCTGTATGAGCGTGGCGTGCAAGCGTGAAACTTTGAATCCTCTCAAGACGATAAGGTTGTCTGGATCTTTGCCTATTTGGCACTGGGAATGAATACATTGAAACTCACCGACCCGGGTACCTTTATTGGTGCTCACCATAATACTGAACATATACCGCTCCTAGTCCAGGATGTAGAAGGCTTCTAGCTGGTCAGCTTCTGCCGCCAGTTCTTTACCCCGGGCCAACTGTGCTTCGTGCTCTTCATGACCCGGATAAACTATTGTAGGGGTAACGAAAATAACCAGTTCGGTCTTGTTTTCCCTAAAATTACGTGACTTGAATAGTTCTCCCAGGATGGGAATATCACCAAGCAGTGGAAAACGGGAAACGGACTTTGACATTTCGCTGTTGACCAGCCCTGAAATCACCATGGTTTCTTTGTTTTTGACGTTGATTACGGACTCTGCTTTACGGGTGAGTAGGCCGGGAACATCATCAATAGCAACTGAAGGGTCAATCGCACTGACTTCGGCTCGCACTCGGCTAATGATGTTTTGATGTTCGTCCACCTCAGGTTCGATATCCAACTTGATCCCATATTCCTTGAATTCTACGGTGACGACGCCCAGGGCTGAGGTCATAGGAATGGGGAACTCGCCTCCGGCCAGGAAGCTGGCAGCCTCACCACTTCGAGTGGTGAGGTTGGGTTGCGCCAGCATGCGGGCATCCCCCTTTTCGGCCATCAACTGAATCTTGGATCCAATTCCGGTAACTATGCCGAAATAACTCCATCCTCTGGTATCCAGAACACCAATGCTGTCTGAAATAGCCTCACTGATGGTGCCGACATAATTGCCAGGAGATGTCACACTGAAAATGGGGTTGGCAGTAAAGGCTTTAGCTGCACCAAAGGCTGGGCCTGACATAACTGAATCCCATTGAATACCAATGTTGTTAAGACGAGATTTATTGAACTCGACTATCTGCACCTGCATTTTCACCATGGGAACCATGTCCGGGGCATATTGTTTGAACTCAACAAGTGAAATCAGGTTTGGGTGACTGGCCAGTATTTTTTCAACGACGCCTTTATGTTTCTCATCGACTTCTCCCTGAACGACCAGTAGCTCATTGGATTGAGTCACGCTTAGCTTGGGGAAAGAAGCCAGTAGGTGCTGGATATTCTGGATGCTGGTCAGTTGGTTTTTGGCATAAACAGTGACACTGCGCTTGATGAGTTTCCCATTTTTTTGCCACAGCTGAAGGTCTGAGACACCTTCAGACTCACCTATTAACAATACTCCTTTATCATCAATGACTTTGGCACTGAGAATTGCACCATTTCCGACCACAACGCGTTCAACATTGTTGACCTTATAGAGCTCCACTGCGCCGACATAAAGCGAGAGAGGAGGGTTGTTATGGGCAAAGGTCTGCCATGGCAACAGCAAGGCTGCCAGAAAGAGGATGAAACTTCTCATAATGCGGTTCTTGTCTCTTGTTGGGTGATTTGCAGCTTAGGCTCGGCTACATCTGGATTTGGGTATTCTTGATATTGGGTTTGAACGCCGCCGCCACCGACAATAATCTCTACCAGGCGACTATTGTCAGAAGCTGATTTTTCAAATATTTCATCCTGATAAAGGGAAGCAAACTCCAGTGGCAAAGTTTCCTGTTGATTACGCAATAGAGTGACAAATGAACCTTTGTTGCGGGCCAAGGACACCCTGGCTGCATCATCCACGGATAAAGCCAAGGTCACAGTATTGTAGGAGGCGGGATCTTCAAATAGGGTGTCTGCCAGTTCATCAGGTACTTCCTGGCTGCGTCTGCCGGTTGCCAATACAGTGACGTCTTCCAGAAGTAGCTGTAACTTCTTGCGATTGTTGTTGTTGTCACCCAGCGGTTCGTCATACGCCAACAATAGATCGATATGATCAGATGGAACCAACATTCCGGCCGTTGAGTTAATGACATCAATCTCGATAGTCACTGCACGTTGGCCTTCATCAAGCATGTCGGAAAATTTACTGACACCATGGCCGGGTACATAAGCAGTAAGCAGGGGTCTGCCGGGAGCCATCGGGTGTAATAGCATCTTGCCGACCACCTCACCGAATTGACTGGGATGGTAGGCTTCCAAGGGGACTATATCGGCTCGTATTTGCCGTACGGTCATATTCTGCTCAGAAATGATCATACCTTTTTCAAGAGGTTGATTGGCTACAAGCACGTCAGCCATCACGACATCACTGTCACTGAGTTCAGCTCTGAGCTCGGCTTCCCGCTGCTCGAAATATGATTTGGTTGCAAAGGCTGCGACACCACCCAAGGCGATGGCAACCAGCAGCAGGATCCAGTTAAAGTCTATCGATTTCAGTTTCATCTTTTGTCTCAATACTAAAGAGGTAATGCAGGCAGTGATTTGGCATAGGCGAATGCGGTATACCAAGCTCTGAGAGCCTCCAGGCACAGCTCGACCACATTCTGGTCGCCTTGAGATTCTATTGGGGTCAAGAGTGCGGCGACCAAGGCTCCGCACACCACGAGATACTCAAAGCTTGCTTGTCCTTTTTGGTTTTTGTTTAACACCTTAAATCCCTTCCATAACTTGGTTAGCGACCACGTAAACCAAGCCATTTTTTCGGTTTATGCTAATGTCCAGAGTGTTGCTTCCCTGGGTGAGCATCAGGGTGCCGATTTCGCTATCCAGATAGGTACCAACTTCGCTCCAACCCTGACGTTGAAAGTGACGTTGGTAATAATGGAAGGTATCTGCCAGTGTGCGGTTGCTGTTGAAAACCAAGGTTCGGCCACTCTTGAAGAGATCCTTTGAACTGACATCAGACAACACAGTGCTACCGCTCGGCATTGGAAATGCCAACTTACTATGGACTGGGCTACCGGGATCTTTACTTATGCCTATGTAAGCTAGAACACCATCAAAGTCTTTCCTTATTCGGGCCGTTAACAGGAAAGGTGGTTGCAAGCTATTGATGATGTAGTCCTGGCCAAACATCTGTTCATCAAAGCGTTCACTTTTGCCCTGCCATTGGCGTTTGAAGAAGGCTGCGGTCATCATCTGATTGCTTTTATCCCGCATCACCCAAGTTGCCATGGGAGTGCCTTGATAAACCATTTCTTCAGCTACCACTTCCACGGTGGCGGAATCGGGAAACTGTATTTCAGGCCATTCAGCGGCCAGCAGAGGAAGGCTGAGAAACCAACAGCCCAAAAGGAGTTGTTTCATAGTTAACCTCCACATCCTTTAGAACCATAATTACAAAGACGGTTGGCAGGCAGTACTTCAGTTTCCACATGGCCCAGTTTCAGGGAGTTGGGGTGCAGTTCTTTACCAAAGGGAATGAAGCTGGCAACCTTTTGGGCGGTTCTCACCCAACTGACATCTGCGTAGTTGGTTGGTACCAGGCGTTCGGCTCTACGACGCAGATGCTCAGGGCCAGCTGCATTCCATCCTGAGGCGAGTAAGGCGCTGTTGCCCTTATAAGTCAGCTGCATACTGTCGAATGGCTCGAGGTGCATCTGTACCAGGTCAGTTTCCACGCGAGTGCGGTAGAACTGATCTTGCTCAAGGGAGAAGCCGGTATAGGCCAGCACCCCAAGTGCTTTGCCTATCAAAGAGTTCACCGTACCCGGTATCTTGGAGCTCGGCTCGGCGAAGCTTAGACGGTTCTTTCCTTCCCCCTTATCCTTGATCAAGCCAGATAGAGAACCATCATGGCGAGTCTGGTGTTTCAGCAAGGGGTGAACATTCTGTTCCCAGTTCCATTGTTTAGGTGGACGACTATCTATTACCTGGCCTTTTCCTTGATAAAAGCGCCATGGGAGTTGGGCTGATAACTGTTGTTCCGTTTTTTTTGCCAGGAAAATTCCCTTGCCAGTGACCATACGTGACGGTGCCTGCTCCTTCCATACCGTGCGTTCCCAAGCAGCATATTGAGCCGCCTGATTAGCTCTGTGTTGGACCCCGGTTATTTTTGAGACGAAAGGTAGCAACAGTAGCAATGGGATTATCACAAAGCTCATCCCTATGATTGATTCAGCCAGGGCCTGGCCCCGTTGTCGATGAATGAACTGCATTAGAGTAACCTTGTCAGAGCCTGAACTGCGGCCCTCTCCCCTTGAGTAGATTGGCTCAGGCGCACTTGCCAGAATGGGTTATAGAGGTTGCCGTACTCATGCTTACTATCTTTTCTGGCCCAGGCAGAACCTGATTTCATCAGATCTCTCGGCCGCGAGTAGTAGACTTGTGCCGCGGCCAATGCGGTCATTCTGTCACCCAGCATTTTTTCATTGGTCGCAGGGTCAACCATGTCCCCTCCGAGAGGTACGCTGTTGCTGGTTCTCACTTTGTCTTGTTTTTTGGATACCACGACCAGAATATTGCTGGTTTCACTTTTCCCTTTTGCGGAATTCGACAGGGAATAGAAAGGTTGTACGCCATCATAGCTGCCACGGGTCACTTGATCGGCGGCTGCAAAGTTGGATGCGCTTCTATTATGTCCTCTGCTGCTTCCCCAGTAAGTTCTATCGTTCAACCTGCTGAGAATGGCTCTATTGTCGGACACGGTTCCACCCCAACCGGCAGGAATTTCTCTGGTACGCCATTTGCAGCGCCAACGTTTACATCTGAACTTGGAAAAGTGCACACTCAAGGTATCCATGGATGTCCATGATTCTGGACGATTCCCGTTGCTGACAAGCTCGCTGCCGCCGGCTTTATAAGTCTTGGCTTTGATCGGAAAAAAGTGGAATGACCAAGGGAAAGGCAGTTTGTAGGTGCGTTTGTTGCTGAAAGGATCTCGGGATTTAAGAGTGACACCTATAAAGTCCTTATACTGACTGCCACCCTTATTTCTGTTTTGTCTTTTTTGAAGAGTTTGAAAGTCTACCCATACATTCTTTAGATCTTGTATCAATAGCGGGTTTTGCATCAAATCCATACGAGCATTTGGATCATTGGCTTTGACTATATCGCCAGCGCTATCGAACGCTGCCGTTACCCCTGCATAGTGCATGGATTGCTGAGCGATACTTATGGCTTTAAGTACGGTATTTTCTACATTGACCAGTACTTTGATGGCAGGCTGCACACCTTGATTCAGCCCCTTTACCACTTGCGCGATACCGTTGACCACTTGGCCAACGTAGGGAACTGCACACAATACCCGGCAAGCATTCTGTGAAAATACTTCAGCCATATTGAACCAAGACGAAAGGCCAACGAGTTGGGCTACTGCTACCTGATTGGCAACCGCAGCTCTATTGGTGTACGCCTTGAAATTCATGTCCCTGGCAGCAAGAGTGGCAACACTGTAGGCTGTATTATCTGCGGTATTTTGTAATTTAGTGCCCTTGATATTCAGTTGGGACACATTGAAACTAAAGAGGATTACCATTAGTGCAAATGCCATAAGAATCAATGACATTATCATGGCTTGCCCCTGTTGACGGGAAGGCATCATTCCTTTGCTCCTGCCTGCTCTCTTGTCTTGGTATTGGTTTAGTCGATTCCGCTGTCGCCACCGCCTTGACCTGAACCACCGGCAGCCTTATTGGCCCCTTCGTTATAGTTGCTCAGGTTGTAGTTGCTATCGGCTGTATTGCTGGCATCGTCGGCAGCTGTCTTGGCATTGGATATTTGTCCAGAGGAGTCTTGCCCCGAAACTTCACTTGAAAGTCCGGCGACTTGGTTGCGTATTGTTTTTCCAAAAAAACTGTATACGCCAATTGCAGTAATCGCGATCAGAGCCACTATGATGATATATTCCGTCATCCCTTGGCCCATCTGTTTATTAGATGCCATGAGTTAATCCTTTAACGAATGAGAAGGGGAATCACCAGACGTATTCCCCATTTTATAGGTAAGAGAGGTATTAATTACCGCCTGAACCACCAGAAGAACCACCCTCCGCAGCCTTATTTGCAGCAGCGTTATAGTTACCCAAGTTATAATCACCGTTGGCAACAGTAGAGGTTGTCCCCGCAGCAGTTTTGGCAGCACCAATCTGAGCTGACGAATCAACACCAGACATCTCTGTTGCCAGACCAGCCACTTGATTTCGAATGGTTTTACCGAAGAAGCTGTATACGCCAATGGCGGAGACAGCAATAAGCGCTACTATAATGATATATTCGGTCATACCTTGACCGCGAATTTTACCCTTGTACATTATCACTCCTTGATGCATTTGCTTGAGACAAAATTGTCGCGTAATTTTCCCGTTACATATTAGTCATAACAATTACCCAAAAGTGTATATTTGTATCGTCGTACGGTAACTGGTTATACCCTTATTTTTATATGGGAATTGTTTAATGATTAATCAGGAGTGAGCAACTTAAAGTATATATATGACAGTAATAAGACAGGCTGATTAACTTGATAACTCAACTGATGCTGATACTAAGTTAATGCCTAATGGATGATGAAACGATTAATGTATTGTGGCTCTTAGGTTTGGTATTGAACATATAATTCTCGGAAAAGAAAACGGCTCCTTAATGGAGCCGTTTTTATCATCAACTGTCGTTAGCAGGCCTTAGGGCCAGCGGCCTTGATGGCATCAGACACCTGATACTTGGCGAAGTTGCTTTGGAAGGATTCTGCCAGCTGCTTGGCGTACTTGGCATATTCTTCCTTATCGGTCCAAGTGTTGACCGGATTCAGCAACGTGCTGTCGACGCCGGGGACGGCAACCGGGATATCCAGGTTCAACTGCTCGATATGTTCGGTCGGCACTTCTTTGAGTTCACCGCTGACGATGGCATCAACAATGGCGCGGGTGACCGGAATGTCGAAACGCTTACCCACGCCGTAAGGGCCACCGGTCCAGCCTGTGTTCACCAGGTAAACCTGGCTGCCGAAGGCTTGGATACGCTTCATCAGCAGTTCGGCGTATACCCCGGCAGGGCGAGGGAAGAAGGGGGCACCGAAACAGGTGGAGAAGGTTGACTGAATCGCGGCGGTTGAGCCCACTTCGGTGGAACCCACCTTGGCGGTATAACCTGAGAGGAAGTGATAGGCCGCCTGCTCCTTGCTGAGTTTGGCTACCGGGGGCAGGACGCCGGAAACGTCACAGGTGAGGAACACCACGGCGTGCGGCTCGTTGCCACGGTTGTCTTCCTTGCGCTGGGCGATGTGCTCCAGTGGGTAAGCGGCACGGGTGTTTTCGGTCAGGCTGGCATCCTTGTAGTCGGGCACGCGCTGCGCGTCCAGTACCACGTTTTCCAGCACAGTACCAAAGCGAATGGCATCCCAGATCACCGGCTCATTCTTCTGGCTGAGATCGATACACTTGGCATAACAGCCACCTTCAATATTGAAGACGCCGCCTTCGGCCCAGCCGTGCTCGTCATCACCGATAAGGAAGCGCTTGGGATCGGCAGACAGTGTGGTCTTGCCTGTGCCTGAGAGGCCGAAGAAGAGGGTAGTGTCACCATCTTTACCGACGTTGGCCGAGCAGTGCATCGGCAGTACGTCTCTAGCCGGCAGCAGGAAGTTCTGTACCGAGAACATGGATTTTTTCATTTCACCGGCATAGCGCATACCGGCCAGCAGTACCTTACGCTCGGCGAAGTTGATGATGACTGTGCCGTCTGAGTTGGTGCCATCGCGCTCGGGTGAGCAGACAAAGCCTGGGGCATTGATAATCTGCCACTCGGGTTTCTGGCTCTGGTTATAGTGCTCTGGCACGATAAACAGGTTACGGGCAAACAATTGGTGCCAAGCGTATTCAGTCGTGACTCTGATAGGCAGGTAGTGATCGGCGTCGGCGCCGACTTCCAGCTCAGAGACAAATACTTGCTTGTCGGCCATATAGGCCTCGACCCTTTCCCATAGGGCAGCAAATTTTTGCGGTTCAAACGCTTGGTTGACCGCGCCCCACTCGATATCGGCCTCGGTACCCGGCTCCTTGACAATAAAACGGTCGGCGGGTGAACGGCCGGTGCGCTCGCCGGTCTGGGCCACCAGGGCGCCGTTGGCTGTCAGAGTGCCTTCGCCGCGCAGAATAGCCTGCTCGACCAGTTGGGCACTGCTGAGATTGAGTTGGATGCGGTTTGCTTCTGCCGCCATAAGTAAGGTCTCCATCTATTGTGAGGTCTGGTATGGTCCCGGTCTGCTGCCGGGTTGGCGCGATTGTAACTTAAGCGCTGGCTGAAGTGTGAGCAAGATCTGGAAAATGGTGAAAAAAAGAGGGCGATCACTCGCCCTCTTGAAAAACGACAGATTTATCGCCCCATTATTGGGGAGTATCCGGTGCCTGAGCGTTGGCAAAGATGGCTTCGATATCGATAGCGTCGAAGCGATAGTGGCTGTTGCAGTATTCACAGCCCATCTCCACCAGGCCTTTTTCCTGGATAATGGCGTCTATCTCTTCTTTTGCCAGGGTGCGGATGGCTGCAGCGCTGCGCTCTCGGGAGCAGGTACACTTGAAGCTGACGCTCACCGGATCGAACAGCCGCACCTGCTCCTGATGGTAGAGGCGATGCAAGACTTCGGTGGCCGGCAGGCTGAACAGTTCTTCGGCCTTAATAGTCGCAGTCAGCTGAGTCAGGTGTTCAAACTCGGTATTTTCACTCTGCTCACTCGGCAATACTTGCAGCAGCATACCGGCGGCATGTTCGCCATCGGCAAATAACCAGATGCCAGTGGGCAATTGCTCAGATTGGGCAAAGTAGCTCTCCAGACATTCGGCGATGCTGGGCTTATCCAGAGCCACTACGCCCTGATAACGCTCACCTTCTGTCGGGGTAAGGGTGATAACCATATAGCCTTGACCAAAGAGCTGTTCCAGTGGCGTATCGGCGGCAATCTCGCCCTGCCAACGGGCAACGCCCCTCAATTCCTGACGGTTGTTACCATTGATCACTGCCAGTGACACGGGGCCGCCCTGACCCTGGAGTTGCACACTGATATCTCCTTCAAATTTCAGGGTGGCTGTCAGCAACGAGGTGGCGGCCAGCAATTCACCCAGCAGTACCTTAAGGCGCTCCGGGTAATCGTGGGTGTTAACTATCTGGCGGTAGCTATCACTGAGCTGGGCCAGTTCACCCCTTACATCGGCGTTATCAAACAGATAGCGATGGAGAGTATCTTGGTTCATTGGGTTTCTCACAGTTAATTCAGGTCTCGCGGAAGCGGATGATTTGCCGCCGCTGTTTCTTGTCCGGCTTGGTATCGGGCGCCGGATTATGCAGTATGTTGAGCCTTCTGGCTTCAGCATTACTTTCCCGCTTTTGTATGCTCTGCGGTGTTTCTTCGTACAGGCTCTGGGCGATAGCTGCCCCCTGACGGACACCGGAAACTTTTTTTATGACGATCTCTTTTTCGTCATATCCCTGGCGTAACCTAATGCGCGCACCGACTTCTGCCAGTTTGCTGGATTTGGTCCTTTGGCCGTTGTAATGTACTTTACCGCCGTTGATCATCTCTTTGGCCAGGGCGCGGGTCTTGTAAAAACGCGCTGCCCAGAGCCATTTATCGAGCCGGATCGCCTCGGCGTTGTCATTGCTATTGGCCATGGATACTCCTGTCATAAATGAAAAAGGGGATGAGCTCACAACTCGGGGATAAATCCCTTGTCCAAGCCGTCGATACGGGGTTAAACAGTGGAGCGCTTCACACCCTTTCCAGGCGCGCAAAGGTAGCATAATCGTACAATTTTCGCCAATCTACTCCCTGTTATGGTCTTGTTGCAAACAAGAGTGTGGGTTAGCATGGCGAAGGGTTCAGTCACTATCATAATCAGAACAGAGACCTGATTAGAGGGTCCGGAAAATATGGATTTATTGGATAAGATTATCGCCAAGACGGGCAGCATACCGCAAAAACCCGCCAGCTCTGCCGTGTTTTGGCTACTGATGCTGTTGGTTCTGTATTTGATGGCACAGATCAGCTGGAAGCTGATCCCAACAGGTAAACCGACAGCCAACTGGACACCAACCCCGGTTTCTGGCACCCAATCCCAGAATGTCGATATCGGCACTATCAACGGCTTGGCACTATTCGGCAAGAAAGATGCCAGCAGCACCAAGCCCAAGTCTGAGCCTGCCGCCGAAATGATCACAGATGCCCCAAAAACTTCACTGTCGATTTTGTTGACCGGGGTGGTGGCATCCAGTGCCGAGCAGAAAGGCCTGGCTATTATTGAGTCTCAAGGCAGTCAGGAAACCTACAGCCTGGGCGACAAGATCAAGGGTACCTCGGCATCGCTGAAAGAGGTGTATGCCGACCGCATCATTATTACCAATGCCGGCCGTTACGAGACTCTGATGCTCGACGGTCTGCAATATACCACTCAGTCACAAGCCAACGCCCAACTGCAACAGGCCCGCAGTGGTGGTGATGTGACCAAGGTTGACCGCCGTGATGCCGATATTGGCCGCGAGTTGGTGGCCTCCCGCGATGAGTTGCTGGCCGATCCCAGCAAGATTACCGATTACCTGGCGATCTCTCCGGTACAAAAGGATGGTGAAGTACAAGGGTACAGACTCAACCCGGGTAAAGATGCCGGATTATTCAAGGATGCCGGGTTCCAGCCCAATGACCTGGCAAAATCCATCAATGGTTATGATTTAACTGATATGAGCCAGGCGCTGGAGGTGATGGGCCAGCTGCCGGATCTGACCGAGGTCTCTGTGATGGTAGAGCGCGAAGGTCAGTTGGTTGAAATCATGTTCAGTTTGCCGCAATAAAGCAGGTTTAGGGGAAAGTACAATAATGAACAACAAACGGATTCGAACCAAGCTTATCGCTGGTCTGGTAGCCACAGCGGCCTTGCTGACCCAACAAAGCGCTTGGTCTGAGCAATATGCGGCGAACTTTAAAGGCACTGATATTCAGGAGTTTATCAACATAGTTGGTAAGAACCTCAATAAGACCATCATTGTCGATCCTACTATTCGCGGCAAAATCAATGTCCGCAGCTATGACATGCTCAACGATGAGCAATATTACCAGTTCTTCCTCAACGTGTTGCAGGTCTACGGTTATGCCGTGGTCGAGCTGGAAAACAATGTCATCAAGGTAATTAAAGACAAAGACGCCAAGACCTCTTCCATTCGGGTTGCCGATGACAATACCCCGGGACTTGGCGATGAGATGGTGACCCGCATTGTGGCGCTGTACAACACAGAAGCCAAACAGTTGGCGCCTTTGCTGCGTCAGCTCAATGACAACGCCGGTGGCGGCAACGTGGTCAACTATGATCCTTCCAACGTTTTGATGATCACCGGCCGCGCCAATGTGGTCAACAAGCTGGTGGAGATTGTACGCCGGGTGGACAAACAGGGTGACACCGAAGTGCAGGTGGTGCCTTTGGAATACGCCTCTGCCGGTGAAATGGTACGTATTATAGATACCCTCTATCGCGCTAGTGCCAACCAGGCACAACTGCCGGGCCAGGCGCCCAAAGTGGTGGCCGACGAGCGTATCAACGCCGTGGTGGTCAGTGGCGATGAACGCAGCCGTCAGCGGGTGGTGGAGCTTATTCATCGTCTCGACGCCGAGCAGGCCAGCACGGGTAACACCAAGGTGCGTTATCTACGTTATGCCAAGGCCGAAGACCTGGTGGAAGTCCTGACCGGCTTTGCCCAAAAACTGGAAGGTAAAGACGGTGCCGCACCAGCCCCCGGCAGCGCCGGTGGCAAACGCCGCAACGAAATCAATATCATGGCCCATGAAGACACCAATGCTTTGGTGATCAGCGCCGAGCCGGATCAGATGCGCACCCTGGAGAGTGTGATCAACCAGTTGGATATCCGCCGAGCCCAGGTGCTGGTGGAAGCCATCATAGTCGAGGTAGCTGAAGGGGATGACGTGGGCTTCGGCATTCAGTGGGCCACCGAGGCAGGTGGCGGTACTCAGTTCAATAACCTTGGCCCCACCATAGGTGAAATTGGCGCGGGTATCTGGGCGGCGCAGGATCAGAAGGCTTCCCAGACCTGTACCGGTTCGGGTGACAACCTGACCTGTACCCAAAACCCTGACACCAAGGGTGATATCACCCTGTTGGCTCAGGCGCTCGGTAAGGTGAACGGTATGGCCTGGGGCGTGACCATGGGCGACTTTGGCGCCCTGGTGCAGGCTGTGTCCAGCGATACCAACTCCAACGTGTTGGCGACGCCTTCTATTACCACCCTGGATAACCAGGAAGCCTCCTTCATTGTTGGTGACGAAGTGCCTATCCTCACAGGTGCGCAAAACTCGACCAATGGCAACAGTAACCCGTTCCAAACCGTTGAACGTAAGGAAGTCGGGGTCAAGCTCAAGGTGGTGCCACAGATCAACGAAGGCAACGCGGTCAAGCTCACCATTGAGCAGGAAGTGTCCGGTATCAACGGCAAGACCAATGTGGACGTGACCTTTGCCACCCGTCGTCTGACCACTACTGTGATGGCCGACTCGGGCCAAATCGTGGTGCTGGGTGGACTGATCAATGAAGAGGTGCAGGAGAGCGTACAGAAAGTGCCTTTCCTGGGTGATATTCCAATTCTGGGACACTTGTTCAAATCGTCCAGCAGCGGCAAGAAGAAAAAGAACCTGATGGTGTTTATCAAGCCGACCATTATCCGTGACGGTGTCACCATGGAAGGCATTGCCGGCCGTAAGTATAACTACTTCCGTGCCTTGCAGCTGGAGCAACAGAAGCGCGGCATTAACCTGATGCCAAACACCAATGTGCCTATGTTGGAAGAATGGAGCCAGGAAGAGTATCTGCCACCCGAGGTCAATGAGATCCTCGAGCGCTATAAGCAAGGTAAGGGGCTGGATACCAAGATGCGCAAGACGGACTCCACCCTGAAGACATTGGATGAGAACAAACAGGGCGAAGCCGATGAGTGAAGTCCAGCCGCCAACAGAAGAGCTGGCTCAGGTTTCCAGTGAGCTGGCGCTGGTCGCCGAGGCCGAGAGTGACGAGCTGTTTCATTCAAACAGCCGTGAGCGGCTGCCGTTTGCCTTTGCCCACAGATACAACCTGGTGCTCAGCAAAGACCCGGAGGAACGGCTGACTCTGTATTACACCCAGGCAACACCTTTGTCTGTGCTGTTTGAGGTGCGTCGTTATGCCGGTCAGGAGTTACCGCTGCACAAGCTGGAAGCCAATGAGTTTGAGCGCTACCTGACCCAGGCCTATCAGAGTAACTCTTCCGAGGCGCAGCAGCTGATGGAAGACATAGGCAATGAGATGGATCTCTTTACCCTGGCAGAAGAGATGCCGCAGACCGAAGATCTGCTGGAAGGGGAAGATGATGCACCTATCATCAAGCTGATCAACGCCTTATTGTCTGAAGCCATCAAAGAAGAGGCTTCGGATATTCATATTGAAACCTACGAGAAGCAGCTTGTGGTGCGTTTCCGGGTCGATGGTGTGCTCAAGGAAGTGCTCAAGCCGAACCGTAAGCTTTCCTCACTCCTGGTATCGCGGATCAAGGTAATGGCCCGTTTGGATATCGCCGAGAAGCGGGTGCCGCAGGACGGCCGGATCTCGCTGCGTATCGGTGGTCGCGCCGTGGATGTGCGGGTATCGACCATGCCATCGAGCCACGGCGAGCGGGTCGTGCTGCGTCTGTTGGACAAGAACGCCGGTAATCTGGATTTGGCACAGCTGGGGATGAAAGACAGCATCCGCCGCCAGTTTGATGAGCTGATCCGTAAACCCCACGGCATTATTCTGGTTACCGGCCCTACGGGTTCGGGCAAGAGTACTACCCTCTATGCCGGTCTAACCGAAATCAATCACAACGACATCAACATACTCACAGTTGAAGACCCGATAGAGTACGAACTGGAAGGCATAGGCCAAACCCAGGTCAACACCAAGGTGGACATGACTTTCGCCCGCGGCTTGCGGGCCATTCTGCGTCAGGATCCTGATGTGGTGATGATAGGGGAAATCCGTGATCTGGAAACAGCCCAGATTGCGGTGCAGGCCTCACTCACAGGCCACCTGGTGATCTCTACCTTGCACACCAACACGGCTTCTGGTGCCATTACCCGTTTGCAGGACATGGGCGTTGAGCCTTTCCTGGTGTCTTCCAGTCTGCTGGGGGTGCTGGCCCAGCGCCTGGTGCGGACTCTATGCAACGAATGTAAGGAAGCCCACGCCCCGGATGCCCGCGAACGTGAACTCCTGGGCATAGGCGATGAGGAAGCGGTGATCTATCGCGCCAAGGGTTGCAAGAGCTGTGGCCATAACGGCTATCGTGGCCGTACCGGGATCCATGAACTACTGCTGGTGGACGACAACGTCCGCGAACTCATTCACGGCGGCCGTGGCGAACTGGCGATTGAAAAATATATTCGTCAGCACAGCCCCAGCATTCGCCATGACGGCATGGTCAAGGTGCTGGCGGGGATCACTACCCTGGAAGAAGTGCTGCGCGTGACCCGCGAGGAGTAATTCATGGCGGCATTCGAGTACAAGGCGCTCAATCAAGCCGGTAAGCAGGTCAAAGGGGTTATCGAAGCCGATACCGCCAGACAGGCCCGCAGTCAGCTGCGTGAACAGAAGCTGATGCCGTTGGATATCGCTCCGGTTACCGAAAAGGAAGCCAAGGCCAGTAGTGGCAGTTGGTTGAACCGGCGCAAGAAGATCTCCGTGGCCGAACTGGCACTGATCACCCGCCAGATAGCGACCCTGGTCGCTGCCGGTTTGCCGGTGGAAGAGGCCCTCAAGGCCGTGGGCCAACAGTGCGAAAAAGACCGTCTCGCCTCCATGGTGATGGCGGTGCGCTCGCGGGTGGTGGAAGGCTACTCGCTGGCCGACTCCATGGCTGAGTTTCCCCATGTATTTGATGATCTCTACCGCGCCATGGTGGCCTCGGGCGAAAAGTCCGGCCATCTGGAAATCGTACTCAATCGCCTGGCGGACTACACGGAGCGGCGCCAGCAACTCAAGACCAAGCTGACCCAGGCGATGATCTATCCCATAGTGCTGACCACAGTGGCTATCGGTGTTATCGCCGTGCTGCTGGCGGCCGTGGTGCCCAAGGTGGTTGGCCAATTTGAACACATGGGCCAGGAGTTACCCGGTACCACTCAGTTTTTGATCGCCGCCTCTGACTTTGTTCAGCATTACGGCTTGTTCGTCCTGGGCGCCATAGTATTGCTGGCACTGCTGTTTCAGAAGATGCTCACCAAGCCCGCCTTCAAACTCAAGTATCACAAGCTGTTGCTGCGTTTGCCTGTGGTGGGCAAGGTCAGCAAGGGGCTGAATACTTCACGCTTTGCCCGAACCTTGAGTATCCTCAGTGCCAGCTCAGTGCCGCTGCTTGATGGCATGCGGATTGCCAGTGAGGTCTTGCTGAATGTGCGGGTGCGTCAGGCGGTGGAAGAGGCCACGGCCAGAGTGCGTGAGGGAACCAGTCTGGGGGCGGCACTGACTAATACCAAGCTGTTCCCGCCCATGATGTTGTATATGATAGCCTCGGGCGAGAAGAGTGGTGAGCTGGAGCAGATGCTCGAGCGCGCCGCAGATAACCAGGACAGGGAGTTCGAGTCCAACGTCAATATCGCCTTGGGGGTGTTTGAACCCCTGTTGGTGGTGAGTATGGCCGGGATAGTGTTGTTTATTGTTCTGGCGATTTTGCAACCGATATTGGCGCTCAACAATATGATTAGTGGCTGAGTCTCATTTCACCGCAGCCATTTGAGGTTTTTTAGGAGGAAGTAAGTTAATGCAAAGCAACAACAGACAGAAAGGTTTTACCCTGCTGGAAGTGATGGTGGTGATAGTGATCCTGGGGATCCTGGCCTCCATGGTGGTGCCCAATCTGATGGGTAACAAGGACAAGGCCGACCAGCAAAAGGCGGTGTCTGACATAGTCGCGCTGGAAAACCAGCTGGATATGTACAAGCTGGACAACAGCGTGTACCCCACAACCGAACAGGGGCTGGAAGCTCTGGTCGAGAAGCCCAATATTTCTCCTGAGCCACGCAACTATCGTGACGGTGGTTACGTTAAGCGCTTGCCTATGGATCCCTGGGGCAACCCTTACCTGCTGATGAGCCCGGGTGAACACGGCAAGATCGACGTCTTCAGCTCAGGCCCTGACGGCCAACCCGGCACAGAAGACGACATAGGCAACTGGAATCTGCAAGACTTCCAATAAAATGCAAATCAGGCACTCACGGGGTTTTACCCTGCTGGAAGTGATGTTGGTGGTGCTGCTGATGGGGCTGGCAGCTACGGCTGTGACCATGACCATGGGTAATAGTGGCCCCAAGCAGCAGTTAACTCGTGAGGCGCAGAGGTTTATGGCGGCCACCGAGACAGTGCTGGATGAAACTGTGCTCAGTGGTCAGTTTATCGGCATAGTGGTGGACAAGGACAAGTACCACTTCGTGCTGTTTAAAGAGAACAAATGGCAACCGCTGGAACAGGACCGACTGCTGGCCGAAAAGCAGTTGCCGGAAGGCATCTCGTTGTCGGTCGAGCTCGAAGGCCTGCCTTTGGTGCAGGAAGATGAAGAGCAGGACTCCTGGTTCGACGAGCCCTTTATTGAGGAATCGGACGCGGACAAAAAGAAGTTTCCCGAGCCGCAGATCATGCTGTTGCCAAGTGGCGAAATGACCGCTTTCGAGCTGAGCTTTATCGCCCGCGATAGCCAAGGCGAAACCGTAGAGGTACTGGTCAGCGGTGATAGCCTGGGTCGCCTCAAACTGGGGAGGTTCGATGATTTTGAATAAACCTGCCCGGCAAAAGGGGATGACGCTGCTGGAAGTCATCGTCGCCTTGGCTGTGTTTGCCATTGCGGCCGTGGCAATTACCAAAAGCATAGGCGATCAGATTGCCAATATGCCGATACTGGAAGAACGCACCCTGGCGCAGTGGGTAGCAGATAACCAGATGGTAGATGCCAGGTTGGAAAAGGGTTTTCCGGCCCTTGGGCGTAAAGATGGTCGCAGCGAACTGGCCGGCCAAACCTGGTATTGGCGCAAAGAAGTGGTCAAGACCACAGATGATAATTTTCGGATGATCCGTATCAGTGTCAGTGATGATGACAGATTCGGGCGGATCATCGCTCAGGTGAATTCATATGTACTCAAGCAGGAATAGCGGTTTTACCCTGCTGGAGATGCTGATCGCCATAGCGATCTTCGCCATGCTGGGCCTGGCGGCTAACGCCGTATTGCAAACTGTGCTGAAAAATGACGAGGTCACCCGCGACTTTTCAAAACAGCTCAAGTACCTGCAGCAGGGCTTTGGGGTGTTGGAGCGGGATCTGGGGCAGATGGTTGCCCGTACTCCCAGGCTGTTGGAAGGCGGCCGCGGCAGCACAGTGTTTCAGACCGGGACAGATATTCTGGACTCTGAGTCCGAGGCGCTGGTGTTTTTTCGCCTGGGGTGGCTCAATCCGGGTGGCTTGCTGCCAAGAGGCAGTCTGCAGTCTGTGGCCTATGTAGTGCAGGAGGGGCGGCTCGAGCGTTGGTACTACCCTTACCCCGAGCCGGAGTTTGGTGCCGAACCGATTAAAACCGTATTGATGGATAAGGTGTTATCAGTCAAATACGCGTTTTTTGTCGAGGATAAGTGGCAACGCAAGGTTGAGGCCAGCAAGTTGCCCAAGGCGATCGCCATAGAGATAGAGACAGAGGACAGAGGTATTATCACCCGCAAATTCCTGTTGCCTGTTGGGGCACCTGCGGCCGACAAACAGGACGACAATGGTGGCGACACCAACAAGGGTGACAACAACGGCAATCAGAACGACGACAAGCAGGACTCCGACGGCCAGGACGGCAATAACTCAGGCCAAGGCAAGGAGGAGTTCTGATGGGAGGCAAGCAAAGAGGCGTCGCCCTGATAGTGGTATTGCTGATAGTGGCGATTGTGGCCGTGCTGGCTACCAGTATTACCGGGCGCAACCAGTTGTCGGTGCGCAGAACCTTGAATCTGGCGCAGTATGACCAGGCTTACTGGTACGCTATTTCGGCCGAAGAATTGGCGCGTAAGGTATTGAAGCAGGATTTGGATGACTCGGAAGGTCGGGTGCATCTGCAGCAATACTGGGCCATGGCGGATGTGGTTTTTCCGGCGGAGAACGGCGAGATTGGTGGCACCATTTCCGACCTTCGCAGCTGCTTTAACCTCAATGCCTTGAGTGTCAGCAGCAAAGAGGCGGCAGATGGTCAGCCGCAAAAGATGCCGCTGGCCGTCAGACAGTTCAAGGGATTGTTGGAATCCTTGGGGATGGATGAGTTCGGCGCCGAGCGTCTGACCCATACCTTGAAAGATTATCTGGACGAGGACTCGATAGCCTCGCCCTTCGGTGCCGAAGATGCCGAGTATGAAGCAAGGGTGGTCCCTTATCGGGCGGCCAATACCTTAATGAGTCACAGCAGTGAGTTACGGGCCGTTTTTGGCTTTAACCAAGAGACTTATCGCATTTTAAGGCCCTATGTTTGCGCCATACCGGGAAATGACCGACAGTTGCTGAACGTCAACACCATCAAGGTCGAGCAGGCAGCACTGCTGGCGGGAATGCTGGAAAATCAAATCTCGGTAGGCGAGGCCGAAAGTATTATTAACCAGCGCCCTGCGGGGGGCTTCGACAAGATAGAAGATTTCTGGGCGCTGGGATCGCTGACCACTATTGCCAGTAAGAATGATCAGCTCAAGTCCAGTTTCGTGGTCGACAGTAAGTTTTTCAAACTGGAGGCCAAGGCCAGGGTGGATGATGCCCTGTTCCGATTGGAGAGCATGCTGCACATAGTGGGTGGTAATCAGCTCGAAGTGTTGACCCGGCAATATGGCGGACAAGAATAACAGGACAAGCCCCTAAGCCACCAAGGCCAGGGATTGTGGAGAACAATAGTGAGTGAACGCTTATTTATCCGTTTAGGCAAAAACCTGGGCTCGCCCTGCGCCTGGGTCGTATGGTCTGAGCAGGAACAGGAGATTATTGCCTCGGGAGAGCTGGCTGATGCGCGGTCACTGGAGACTCTGGCGCAGCGAGCCGGTAATCGCCCGGTCGACGTACTGGTGCCGGCCAGTGCCCTTCAGCTCACTTCGGTTAATCTGCCGGAGAAGGGGCAACGCCAGGCTCTAAAGGCATTGCCTTTCCTGCTTGAAGACACCCTGGCCCAAAATGTTGATGAACTGCACTTTGTGGTTGGTCCCCGCGATGGCGAGAGCCTGAGTGTGGCTGTGGTTGCTCATGAGCAGATGCAAAACTGGCTCTCCTGGTTGGATGAGGCCGGGCTCAAGGTGCGTAAAATGGTGCCGGATTGTCTGGCACTGGAACGGGAATACTGTGACTGGGCCCTGATGGCCTATGAAGATCAGCTGTTGTTGCGTACCGGCGAAGGCATGGGTATGAGTATGCCCAAAGACTGGCTGCAGCCCTTGCTGCCCGGGTTGCTCGAAGAGCAGCAAACGGCGCCGAGTCTGGCCTGCTATACCGAATTTCAATGGCCAGAGCTTGAGTGTCGGCAGATGCCACTGGAAATGCCCATGCTGGTGTTGGCCAAGGGGCTACACAAGTCGCCTATCAATCTGCTGTCCGGCCCCTATGTTCCCAAGCGTGAATACAGCAAGCACCTGCTGTTATGGAAGCGGGTGGCTATCGTCGCCGCTGTCGCGCTGCTGCTCGGTTTGGTCAACAAGGGACTCAATATCCATCAGATGCAGACAGAGGCCGATGAACTGAGGGCCCAGAGCGAAAGTATTTATCGTCAGGTGGTTCCCGGCAGTTCGCGGATAGTTAACTTGCGCTCGCAGCTGGAATCTCAACTCAGAACCCTGCAGGGCAGTGGTTCGGGTGGTGAGTTCTTTGCCATGCTGGATGGGCTCGAAGGTGCTTTCAAACAAGTGCCGGATCTCAAGCCCAACAGCCTGAGGTTTGATGCCGGACGCAGTGAAATTCGTATGCAGGTGACGGCCAAGAGCTATGCCCAGATAGAGCAGTTTAAAGAGCTGGCCGGGCGTAAATTCCGTCTCGAGGGCGGGGCGATGAACAGTACTGAAAATGCGGTCACCAGTACCCTGACCCTAAGGAGCAAATAAATGGAAAATTTGCGTAACTGGTGGGAATCACTGGCACAGAGGGAGCAACAGCTGGTCGCTGCCATGGCGGTGATAGTGGCTGTTGGTATCCTTTACTGGGGGATCTGGACACCGATAAGCAATGCCGAGCAGAAGGCGCAGAATAGCCTCAATGCTCAGACCCAGATGCTCAGCTTTGTGAAACAGACGGCCAATAAGATTGCCGGTATTAAACAGAGCGGTAATAGACCGGCTCTCAAGGGGAGTCTCAGCACAGTGGTGACCCAGAGCGCCGCCAGCTATGACCTGGAGATCACCCGCATGGCACCGCAGGGAAAACAGATCCAGATCTGGATGGATGAAGTGCCCTTCGATAGCCTGATCTCCTATCTTGGTGATCTGGTACAGAAACAGGGCTTGTCGCTGGATAGCCTGGATCTGGCCGAAGGTGATAGCCCTGGCATGGTGAAAGTCAGACGAATCCAGTTATCTCAGTCGTAAGGTGTTGTCTTGAAACTGATTAGTAAAATAATACTCTGTGTGCTGATCTACCTGGCGTTTATGCTGGCACTCTTCCCTGCACGCTTGGCGGTTTCGCTGGCCCCCCTGCCGGCCAATTTGCAGCTTGGCGGTGTCAGCGGCACCATCTGGAGTGGCAGTATTGATGTGATTAAGTTGCAGCAACGTCAGTTGGAGCAACTGAGTTGGGAGCTCAGCCCCTGGGCGCTGCTGACCGGCAGAGCCAAACTGGACTTCCAACTGGGCAGCCGCGCCAGTGCCGTCAATGCCAAGGGCCAAGTCACCTTAGCTGCCGGCGGTATCAGCGCCGAGAAGCTGCGTTTTGAAGCTCCGGTCGAGTTTTTAATGGCCGGCAGTCGTCTGCCATTTCGCACTCAGGTAAGCGGTGATATCTCAGTGTTGCTGGACACTTTGGTGCAGGGGCAGCCTTGGTGTGAGGCGCTCAGTGGCAAAGTCTTTCTCAACCGGGTCGGCATCAGGAATCAGTTTGGCCAGTATCCTTTGGGAGACATAGAACTCAGCCTGCAGTGTGTTGCCGGTCAGGTGCAACTGGCGACCGATGAAGAGAAAAACGCCATAGGCGTGGCCGGCACCTTGCTGCTCAAAGCCAATGAACAACTTGAGGTCAAGGCCCGCATTCGTGAGACTCAGGCTCAGTCTGAAGATCTGAAAAAAGCTTTGCCATTTCTGGGCAAGCGAGATGCCCAGGGATATTTCCCTATCAATTACAACGGCAAGATCCCGGGCCTTTAAAGAGGCTGGCAGCCGGGGTTCTCTCGGCTGCCGTTTGTTCAGTTGAGCTTTCCCGTTTAAAACCACTGCGGTAACCCGCCAGCGCTTGCATCCAAGTCAACTAATCTGAAAATTCCCACCGCCCAGACAAACTCCGCGGCTCTGTTATTTCGTGTGAATTGGTATAACATTGTAGCCTGAGTCACATTTTCAGTTTGTCAGCGTCAGAGGCCTCTATGACAGAGCGGCAGAAGAAGCCGGAAATATTGCACACCGAAGTTGTTGCCCGCAGTCGTCTGTTTCAAATAGAACAGGTACATCTGCGTTTCTCCAATCAAGAGGAACGCCACTACGAACGGATGAAAGGCGCCAGCCGCGGCGCCGTGATGGTGGTGCCGGTTCTCAATGGTGAATGGTTACTGCTGGGCAGCGAGTATGCCGCGGGTACCCATAACTATGAGCTGGGATTCCCCAAGGGACTGATCGACCCGGGAGAGACAGCCGCCGAAGCCGCCAACCGTGAGTTGCAGGAAGAGATAGGCTATGGCGCCCGCAAACTGACTAAACTGAAAGAGTTAAGCCTGGCTCCCGGGTATTTCGCCAGTAAGATGCAGATTTTCCTGGCCGAAGATCTCTACGAGAGTCGCCTGGAAGGCGATGAGCCTGAACCGATAGAACTGGTTCCCTGGCCCCTGGAGCGTTGGCAAGAACTGCTGGATATGAATGATTTTTCAGAAGGACGCAGCGTCAGCGCCTTGTTTTTGGCGATGAAACAGCTGAAACTGACTGAGTCACCCTAAAAAATTGGCCACACCCGGCCACTGACTTTTGCTTATCCGATGGAAGGCGTTTGGAGTAGTTATGAAGCCAGAAGAGTTGATAGATCACGTTATTGTCATTGCAACGGAAGCGGGACAGAAAATTCGCCAGATCTACCAACAAGGCAGTTTCAGCAAGGAAACCAAGGAAGACAACACCCCTGTCACTTCGGCCGACATCGCGGCCCATGAGATTATCTGCAGCAGCTTAAAGGCGCTGACCCCGGAGATCCCGGTTTTGTCCGAGGAAGCCGCCGATATTCCCCTCTCTGAGCGTAGCCAGTGGCGCCGCTACTGGCTGGTAGATCCCTTGGATGGTACCGGAGAGTTCATCGCCGGCAGCGGCGACTTCTCGGTCATCATTGCCCTGGTTGAGCATAACCGCCCCATTATGGGTGTGGTTTATGTGCCCATGACTGAAGTATGTTACTACGCCATAGCAGGTCTTGGCGCTTACAAACGTACCCTCCAGGCAGAGCTGAGAATTCACAGTAAGCAGTTGCCGAAAGAGCAGGACAATTCGTTGCGCCTGGCGGTCAGTCGGCGTCAGGACCCTCAGTCTGTGCTCAAGCTGTTCAACCAACCCAAGCATTGTGAACTCGTGGTGCTCGGCGGTGCGGCACTCAAGAGCTGCCTGGTCGCAGAGGGCAGGGCAGATTGCTATGTGCGGGTGGGCCCCACGGGTGAATGGGACACAGGCGCGGCGCAGATTATCATAGAAGAAGCCGGTGGCCAGTTGATGGATACCGAGCTGCAGCCCTTGACCTACAACGAGCGCGAATCGCTGGAAAACCCCAACTTTATCGTGGTCGGCTCCCCTAACCTCGAGTGGGACAAGATACTGGCCGGAGATTAATCGGATGCAGATAAGACCAATATCCAGAGCCGATCTGGATGCCGTATTGGCCTTGGAGTTGGCAACCTTCGGTGAGCACTGCTACCCGGACTTCTTCTTCCGTCAAGCACTGGATGCCTGGCCCACAAGTTTTCTGGGGGCCTTTATCGACGGGAAACTGGCCGGTTATCTGCTGCGGGTGAGCGCTGAACAGCCGGGGCGACACTGGTTGCTGTCACTGGCCGTGTCTCCTGCACAACAGGGCCGAGGGATAGGCAAAAGCTTGCTCAGTACGTGCCTGGAAGACTGCCGCCATGGTGTCGATGAACTGCTACTGACGGTAGCGCCGGATAATCCCGCCCGCCATCTCTACAGCCGCATGGGGTTTGAAAACCTGGGGCTGGAAGCCGACTATTTCGGCGTCGGTGAGCACAGGTTACTGCTGCGCTGGCAGGGTCAATAGGCGCTGGCACTTGTGGTTTGAGTGAACGCGCCTGGGCCGTGGTTGAAAACGCCCTTCGATTCAATATAGAGCCATATTCCCGAACCTTTGAATCTGTTTTGCACAGTGCGCCTTTGTGCCGGAGCCCTGATACGCTTGGGGCTCTTATGCTCCAGAGGCTGATCGCCCGATTTTTGTTAGCTTTTTTTGAAGATATTTTCCAAGGTTAATTAATGGTATTCAGCACGGGTGTCTAAAAAATATCATATTGTGAACATTGTTTTTTATTTTGAAGGCTGTTAGTCTGCTGCCATCTCTTCTCAGGAATGGACACTATGGCAAGACGCAAGGAACACAGTCATCAAGAGATCCGCCTCATGGCACTGGATGCCGTTGAACAGTTGTTGACGCAGGAGGAATATACCAGCCTGAGTCTTAGGCGGATCGCCTCCCAAGTGGGCTATGCCCCCAGTACCCTAATCAACCTCTTTGGTAGCTATAACTATCTGCTCTTGAGTGTATCCGCCAGGGTCTTGGGGCGTCTGCTTGAGCAAATGCAGTTGGTGTGCCAACAAACATTCACATCCGGTGAGCAGCAGCTGTTGGCGTTAGGTAAGGCCTATGCTGAGTTTGCCCATATCCAACCACAGGCATTTCGCTTGGTGTTTGCCTTACATCTGGGGCCGGAAGAACCTCTGCCCGAATCGCAACAACAGTTGATTGCCGAGCTGATAGGCTTACTCGAGCAGCAACTCGGTGACTTGTTGCCAAACTTGTCCTCATCCAAGCTGGCACTCGCCAGTCGCAGCTTCTGGAGCAGTATCCATGGGCTGACCGGCCTGGCGCTGGACGATAAGCTTTTCAGTCAGGCTTCTTGGTTGCAGTTACTGACATTTCAGGTGCACTTGTGGTGGACGGCAATGCAACAGGAGGAGGGAGCATGTTCCTGAGCAAACGATTTTTACCCTATTTTGCCACTCAATGTTTGGGGGCGCTCAACGACAACATCTACAAGAATGTGTTGCTGTTGCTGGTGACCTACAGCCAGGTCGATAACCTGCCGATGAGTGTCGATCTGTTTGTTAATCTGGCGGCGGGGATCTTCATCCTGCCTTTCTTTCTGTTTTCCGCCCATGCGGGCATGGTGGCAGACAATATGGACAAGGCGCTGATGATCCGCAGGTTAAAGCTGCTGGAGCTTATCATCATGTCCTGCGCCGCCGCGGCGATTATGGCGCAAAGCTATCTGTTGATGTTGCTGCTGTTGTTTCTTACCGGCACCCAATCGGCCTACTTTGGTCCGGTAAAATACTCGCTGCTGCCGCAGGCGCTTAGAGAGGATGAGTTGGTAACCGGTAATGCCTGGGTGGAAATGGGCACCTTCCTGTCTATTTTGATAGGTACCCTGAGTGCCGGGCTGCTGGTAACCAGTGACAACGGCCTGATGTGGGCGGCGATAACTGTATGTATGCTGGCCTTGGCCGGTTTCCTCTCCAGCCGGGCGATTCCATCACTGCCGGCGCCGTCGCCGATAGACAAGGTACGCTTTGCCCCCTTGTCCGGTACTTTGGCCAGTATCAAGCGGGTACGGCAAACGCCGTCAATCTGGATGGCGATTCTGGCGATCAGCTGGTTCTGGTTTTTGGGTGCCACCTACCTGACCCAGTTCCCCAATTTTGCCAGAGGCTCGCTGCACTCGGACGCCACTGTGGTGTCGCTGCTGTTGGCGCTGTTTTCCATAGGTATTGCGGTCGGCTCTTTTGTCTGCGAACGCTTCTCCTTTGGCCATGTAGAGCTGGGGTTGCTGCCTTTCGGGGTAGCAGGGTTAACCTTCTTTGGCCTGGATCTGCTGTGGGCCATTCCTGACTACAGCCAACTGCCGGCGGGATATCTCTACGACATAGCCGAGTTTGTCGGCCGCAGTGAACACTTCAGGCTGATGTTCGCACTGTTTATGGTAGGGGTCAGTGGCGGCCTGTTTATTGTGCCTCTGTATGCCTTTATTCAGTCGCGCTCGGCCCCCGGTGAATGTGCCCAGGCCATAGCCGCCAATAATATAGTCAATGCCCTGTTTATGGTGTGCTCGGCGATATTGTCGATAATATTGCTGGAGCTGGTCGGCCTATCGATTCCTCAGTTATTTACTCTGTTGGCGGTATTCAACGCCGTGGTGGCGTTGTATGTCTATAGCCAGGTGCCTGAGTTTACGCTGAGGTTTATCAGTTACCTGCTGAGCCATTTGTTGTATCGTCTCAAGGTTGAAGGCCGGGAAAACATTCCCAAGCAGGGGGCCGCCGTGCTGGTGTGTAACCATGTCAGCTACGTCGATGCCTTGGTGCTGCTGGGAGCATCCACTCGTCCGGTGCGCTTTGTGATGGACAAGAGCATAAGTGAAATGCCCTTGCTCAAGTATCTGTTCCGCCATGCCGGGGTGATCCCTATCTGCTCACCGAAAAAGTGCATTGATACCTATACCCGGGCCTTCGAGCGTATCCACCAGGCGCTGGCCAATGAAGAGTTGGTGTGTATTTTCCCTGAGGGCAGGTTGTCTCCCGATGGTGAGTTGCATGAGTTTCGGCCCGGTATCGAACAGATACTGGCAAAGGATCCTGTGCCTGTGGTGCCTATGGCGCTCAAAGGTTTGTGGGGATCTTTCTTTAGCCACAAAGATGGACATGCCCTGACGACCCGACCAAGACGTTTCTGGTCAAGGCTTAAGGTCAATATCGCATCTCAGGTACCCGGCACGGAGGAGAGCCGTCACTCACTGCAGCAGCGGGTAGCCGATCTGCTGGCCAAACCCGACAGCTGAGCGGTATTGCTGTTGAGGAAGGTAGGAGATAACGGACAGAGCCCGGCAGTTGCCGGGCTCTTCGGATTGAATCTCTCTTGCTTTTGAATTCATTCGGAGCGGTTTGACCGCCTCTCATCCAGCCACTGATGAATGGCCTGGCGGTCACCGCGGAAGATGATCCGCTCGGCCTTTTTCTCCAGCTGGTACTGATACATGGGGTCGTAATACTTCTCCAGCAGCAGTGAGATCCACTCCAGATGTTGCTCTGTAGTGTTGCGCTGCAGCTGGGTCTGCAAGCTTGAGTCGACCAACTGCAACAGTTGATCAGTTTGCTGGTGCCCAAGGCGCTTACGTATGCCCTCGACACTCTGACGCAGATAGGCGCCGAACACCGCCATGCCTTCTTCGGTGCCATAATGCTGTTCAAAACCTCGCTGCATCTTGTGCACATACTCATCCAGAAGGCGAGGGAGTCTGGCCTCCAATGGCTCTTCCAGCACCAATACCTGGGCCTGTTGCATGGCACTGAAGAAGACTTTGGGTATGGCGCGGCGGCCAATCAGGAAGCTTTCATCTTCCAGCAGCAGGCAGGACTCTTGCCTCTCTTGATGCCTCAACAGTTCCCGAGCCAAGCTGTTTTCAAAATTGATCTGACTGGGCTGCGGCGTGACATTCTTGCCAAAGCTCGACCCTCTGTGATTGGCAGTGCCCTCCAGATCCACTGACTCGCTGCGACTGAGAATAAACTCTGTCTTGCCTGAGCCGGTAATACCGCTGAGGATCAACAGCTGTTGCTGCTGCGGGGTGTTATCTATGGTATCGATAAGGTATTGGCGCATCGCCTTGTAGCCGCCCTGAATATAGGGCACTTCAAGACCGGCCTCGCGGATCCATTGCTGGGTCAGCTGAGATCTCAGACCACCCCGAAAACAGTAGAGGTTGGCATCAGGGTGGGCGCTGAAGAAATCCAGCCAGGCTTGAATACGTGCGGCCTTGATCTTGCCTTTGACCAGCGAATGGCCGAGCTCTATGGCGGCAGCCTGTCCATGCTCTTTATAACAGGTGCCCACCTTCTGCCTTTCGCTGTCGTTCATCAATGGCAGGTTGGTGCTGGCAGGAAAGGCACCCTTGGCAAACTCAACCGGCGCCCGCAGATCGACCAGGGGACGATCGGATAGGAAGATCTCCCGGTACTCTGCAGGCGCGATTATCTGTCGACTCATATAAGCTCCACCCACTGCTGACTATCGTCGCGGCAGTCGAGCGCACCTATGCAGTGTAGCTCCAGCCCTTGACCGGTCAGCAGTTGCTGCAGTTCTGCCTCACCCTCGGCGCCGACGGCGATAAGTAAGCCGCCGCTGGTTTGCGGATCGCACAGTAAGGCTTTTTGTTGCTCGGAAACCTCGGGGAGGTGCTCACCGTAGCTGTCAAAGTTTCTGTGGGTGCCGCCCGGGATACAGCCCATAGCCAGATACTCGGAGGCTTTTTCCAGCAACGGCAGTTTGGCAGTATCTATGCTGGCCTTGAGGTTGGAACCCTGACACATTTCCAGCAGGTGGCCTGCCAGACCAAAGCCTGTCACATCTGTCATGGCGTGAACCGCGCTTATCTTGGCGACTTCGGCACCTATCTTATTGAGTTGGCACATAGCTTCGGGGGCGATATTGACGTCCTGTGGCGCCAGCTTCTTCTGCTTTTGTGCCGTGGTCAGTATGCCAATTCCCAGAGGTTTGGTGAGATAGAGCTTGTCACCCGCCTTGGCGGTATCGTTCTGCTTGAGGTGCTCCAGCGCCACTGTGCCGGTGACTGCCAGGCCGAAAATAGGCTCAGGCGCGTCTATGCTATGGCCTCCGGCCAGCATGATCCCGGCATCCATGCAGGCTTGGCGTCCGCCATCCACTACCTGCTGGGCAATCTCGGGTGACAGCTTGTTCACCGGCCAGCCGAGAATGGCAATTGCCATAATAGGCTTGCCGCCCATGGCATAGATATCGCTGATGGCATTGGTGGCAGCGATACGGCCGAAAGTGAAAGGGTCATCGACTATCGGCATAAAGAAGTCTGTGGTGCTGATAATGCCCGTGTGATCATCCAACTGATACACGGCCGCATCATCCCGGCTCTGGTTGCCGACCAACAGGCGGGGATCTTTAAAGTCCGGCAGTTGAGACGCCAAAATGGTGCTGAGGACTTTGGGAGAAATCTTGCAACCGCAACCTGCGCCGTGGCTGTATTCCGTGAGTTTTACTGACTGATCTGACATAGCCGGGTCCCTGAGTGATTGAAATAACCCCTGATCATAAACAGAAACGGCCGCAGTACAAGCCGACCGTTTCACAACTCAGGTAAATTCTGTTAAGCCGATCGCCAGGCCTTGGGAGGCTACGACAAGGTTTTAGGCTATGCTGGCTCGCAGTTGGCGCCATTGTTTTCGTTGGGCGCGAAAACGTAAACGCATTTCCGCCACCTGAGACAGCAGATGCTTATCCGCCAACTGCTGCTTGCGGGCCTCAAGCAGCGCCTTCTTGGCTTCAAAGTAGGCCAGCAAGTGGCTCTTCAATTCCTCGTATTCTGCCTGCAGCTTTTCCAGGATTTCCTCGCAATTGGGCAGATGGGCCACCTTATTCTGGGCGCGCTTGAGTTGCATCTGCAGTTTGGCGGCTTCGATGCGCTCCTGAGGGCTCTTGCGCAGCTCTTTGGTCAGGCCAAACCAGGACAGGAAACGGATCAACCACTTGGTGGGGTCGTAATGCCACCAGTGGATACCATTGCGGTAATCGTTTTCAAAGATATGGTGGAAGTTATGGTAACCCTCACCATAAGTAAACAGTGCCAGCACACCGTTGTCTCGGGCGGTGTTACGGTCTGTATAGGGTTGCTTACCCCAGATATGCGCCAACGAGTTTATAAAAAAGGTGCAGTGATGCACTACCACCAAGCGGAGCAGCCCAGCCAGCAGCAACATCGACAGGATATCGCCGTTCAACCAACCAAGCAGAGCGGGGAGGCCCACATTCATCAATAGCGCCAGCAGCAGATAATGCTTATGCTGCCACATGACTATGGCATCGTTTTGCAGGTCTCTGACGTTGTTATAGTCGTGATAACGTTGTGCCTGATATTCCCTGAGCATCCAACCAATATGGCTGTACCAGAAACCCATGTTCGCTGAGTAGGGATCCTTGTCATTGTCATCCACATGCTTGTGATGGATACGGTGATCCGAAGCCCAATGCAAGGCACTGTTCTGCAACGCCAGCGCACCGCCCAAGGCAAACAGGAAACGCACGGCCGGGTGAGCCTTATAAGCCTTATGTGACCACAACCTATGGTAACCGGCGGTGATAGACAAACCACTGGCGAAGGCCAACAGTACGAAGGTGAACCACTCGCTGAGCTCAAAGCCATGGCTGATGCCTCGCCAAGGCACCAGAATACAGGCACCGGCAAACGTCAGCAGGAAGAGGATCAGGTTGGTCCAGATGAGGGGAGGTTTTTTCATTATGATGACTTCCAAAACGCTTTAAGCTAACAAGTGTACGCTAAGTTGCTATTGGAGCACAATCACAGTGACACCAGCCGAGGATGTGATTATTGAGTAAAGCCTGTATTATTTGCGCAACAGATCCAGTGAATGGAATAAAGATGGGTATCAGAGCACAGCAGAAAGAGAAAACCCGCCGCGCCTTGGTGGATGCAGCATTCAATCAACTGAGTGCCGAGCGCAGTTTTTCCAGCCTGAGTCTTAGGGAAGTGGCCAGGGAAGCCAATATAGCGCCAACTTCTTTCTACCGTCATTTCAAGGATATGAATGAACTGGGGCTGACCATGGTCGATGAAGGTGGCCTGACGCTGAGACAGATGATGCGTAAGGGACGTCAGCGCGCCGAAGCCGGCGGCAGTGTTATCCGTATCTCGGTCGACACCTTTATGGAAGTACTGGAATCCAATCCCAACGTATTCAGGATCCTGCTGCATGAGCGCTCAGGCACCTCGGCCGCCTTTCGTGCCGCCGTGGCGCGGGAGATTGAACACTTTATCTCGGAACTGGCGCACTACACCGAGGACACAGCCGGCCGCAGCCCTGAGTTGGCCAGGGCACAGGCCGAGGCATTGGTGACTCTGGTGTTCAATGCCGGCGCCGCCGCCCTGGATATGAAACGTGCCGATCGCAAGATTCTGGCCGACCGACTGGTGACTCAGCTGCGAATGGTGGCAACGGGCGCAGAAGCGTTGCAGCAAAAGCGTGATAGCCGCTGATAAACATTTGCCAAAACAAAAGGGCCTTTCGGGGCCCTTTTGTTTGGTTCATCGCGGATCTCTGGGGAATGCCACTCTGACTTCCAGAAAGGAGTATTCGGTATCCCGGTAGCCATAGCCCATTCGCTTCCGTAGTTTGATTTGTTGTTCATACCTTCCAGTTGGCAGGTGTGTAACGGATGAACCGCAGAAGCAACTATGCCATGAAGATGGTTTTTAAGACACTGGCCAAATTGGAGTAACGGCCTGATACCGCTCTTTCTGACTTGTTGCCTCCAGAGGTTCCATTGAGCTAGGCGTCAGCTTCATCTGTGCTGTCCCACATCTCTTTGAGTTGCTTTGGTAGTCCTCCCCTATTTAACTGCAGTTAAAAAGGAGAGGAGAACTGGAAGGTGACGCTTATGTAGAGCCAGCAAAGCCGTTTTGCTAGTAGCTTTGCAGGTTCTGGAGTCTTTTTTCCTATCGGTTAGTGTCTTATTGGGCTTGCTACACCAGTCTCATCCTAATCTATAGGCTTTTCCTGGAAAGCAATACGCCCGCTTCCATGTGGTCGGTATAAGGGAACTGATCAAACAGGGCAAAGCGTTTGATCTCGTGAGTTTGACTCAACTGTTCGAGATTGTCGGCCAGGGTTTGCGGGTTGCAGGAAATATAGAGAATGGACTCATAGCCCTGCACCAGATTGACTGTATCGGGATCCAAGCCGGCTCGCGGTGGATCAACGAAGATGGTGTTGCAGTCGTAACTCTTGAGGTCAATTCCTTCCAGACGCCTGAAGCTACGCTCCCCCGTCATGGCCTGGGTAAACTCCTCCGCCGACATACGAATGATCTGCAGGTTCTCAGTGCCATTTTGCTCAATATTGTATTGAGCGGAATCGACCGAGGGTTTAGCTAACTCGGTTGCCAGCACCTTGTTGAAGTTTTGTGCTAGGGCGATAGAGAAGTTACCGTTGCCACAATAAAGCTCAAGCAGATCGCGACTACTGTGACGGGTACAGTCTATCGCCCACTCCAACATCTTGGTTGCCACTTGGGCATTGGGCTGGGTGAAGCTGTTTTCCACTTGTTTATAGATGTATTCCTGCTGGTTGACTTGCAGACGTTCGATGACGAAATCTCTGTCCAACACAAACTTTTGCTTGCGGGCTCGACCTATGATGTCGACCTTGAACGCTTTCTCGAGTCTCTGTTTCAACGCCTTGGCTTCATTGAGCCAGTTATCATCCAACTGCTTGTGATACAGCAGTGACACCAAAATCTCGCCAGACAGAGTAGAGAGGAAGTCTACTTGAAACAGCTTGTGTCTCAGTATGCTGTTGGGGCGCAGCTCGGCCATCAGTGCCGGCATCATCTGATTGATTAAAGCGCTGGCGGGCAGAAACTGATCGCAACGAACCTTGGCTTTTTGCTGTTGGTCAAACATATAGTAGTAGAGATCTTCCCCGTCATGCCAAACCCGAAATTCTGCTCTCATGCGGTAGTGTTGCTGCGCTGAGGGAAACACTTCGAGTGCCGGTGGAGTGAAGCGGGCAAAGGCCTGTTCCAGTTTGAGGCGCTTTTGTTCCAGCTGCGCATCATATTGACTTGGGTCCATTGCTTCTAAATTCATAATATTCACTCTTGGCTTCAAACGGGGCGCAAATATTATACTACGTGGCGCTGATGTCCAGTTTCGCACCTTTGTGCTTTTGTCCAAGCTATGAAAAAATAGCGTTTCATCCGCCGTTGTGGCTTCCAGCCGCGACATCCTTTGTATATCGCTTAGAGGCTCAATTTGTCGCGACCCATACTGGTTTTTGACTCAGGCATAGGTGGCTTGTCTGTGCTTGGGGAGATCCGCAAGCTATTACCACAGAGACAGTATTGCTATCTGTTTGATAACGCGCGCTTGCCTTATGGTGAGTTGGCGGAAGCCGAGTTGATAAGCGGATGCGTGGATTTAGTTGTGACCATGGCCAAGCAGATAGATGCCGCGATAGTGGTCATTGCCTGTAATACAGCCAGTACCTTGGTACTTCCCGAGTTGAGAGCTCAGCTGACAATCCCGGTTGTAGGTGTTGTCCCGGCTATTAAACCGGCGGCAGCCATCTCCAAACGCAAACATATAGGTTTGTTGGCCACACCTGGCACGGTCAAAAGGGCTTACACCAAAGAGTTGATCAACCACTTTGCCTGTGATTGCCAGGTAGAGCTCTTTGGCTGTTCTGAACTGGTGCTGCTTGCGGAGGCCAAGGCTGCTGGGCTGGCTATAGATGTCGCAGCAATAAAGAAGTTACTGCAACCTGTTATCTACAGTGAACTGGATGTGCTTGTGCTTGGTTGTACGCACTTCCCTATGCTGAAGCCTGAGCTACAACAAATACTGGGTGATGATGTTGAACTATTGGACTCCGGCGAGGCGATAGCGAAACGGGTAAAGAGTCTGCTGCAATATCAGCAGGAGCCGACTGCCTCACAACAAGCAGATAGTGAGTGGGCCTTTTACACCAGTGAGAAAATTACCGAAGGATTGAAATCAACGCTGGCCGAGTATGGTTTTACTCAAACGGCCAAGGCCTCGACCAGCGTGATGACATAGAACTATTATTCCTGCTTATCTGAATCTTGTGATTTGGCTTCACGAACTTTCAGGGTGCGCTCCTGAAAGATGAAGTCATTCAATTTGGTCATCGCTTTTTGAGCGCCGGACTCTGACATTTCCACAAAACCAAATCCTTTACGTCTGCCGGTCTTGCGATCTCTGACCAAGCGAACCGAATTCACCGGGCCATATTCCTCAAACAATGACTTAACTTCAGTATCGTGAGCTCTATAAGGCAGATTACCTACATAGAGAGTCATGGTTGGGCCATTGTAAGCTTCTTGTGTTTTAGCTTGAACCTGACTTGGGCTGGATGTGAAGGCATAAACTGCAGCGGCAAGGAGTGCGCCAACAGGGAAGGCCAAAAATGCAGGCAGTTGAGGCATGAGCTGGTATATCGCAAGCGCGCCCAGAATGGCGATGCCCAGCACAATCAAAAATGACTTTTGCATAAAAATGTTCTCTGTGAAGAAGAATTGATAAATTACTGTTAACAGCGGCAACTATGGTAATGAATTATTTACCTTTAAACCAGACTGATGCCGAAAAAATGACCTTTGCTCTCATTTTTCAACATAAGCAGGGCCTTTAAAGCAAGTTTTTAATGGGAAAAGACCAGTAAATAGCCGCTACGGTTAAAAGGTGGACGCTTGGCGCCGAAGCTGTCAAAAAGCACTTGCGCTATCGGCTGGCCTCCCTATAATGCGCATCCACTGACCGGGACGATGGAAGTTAACTCCCAGATAATCCAAGGTTGGCGTCAAAATGGTGATAAAAAACTTCTTGACGAACTTAAGGGAAAGCGTAGAATACGCAGCCCTGACCCGATGGGCT
>NZ_JBICJO010000001.1:0-106294 GCF_043103185.1 Shewanella sp. YQ_9 | reverse complement strand
GGGTTTTGAGCCAGTAGAAACTTTAAAAAATTTAAGTCCTCAGGTGATGCTTTGACTTAAATTTTTTAAATGTTAGCTAACTAGATGTGATCCTCAGCTTTGAAGCCAAGGCATCGGGAAATGTGGTCCAGGTCATCCAAACCGTAGAAGTCTAAGGTCAGTGACCCTGAACGTTTTGCCTGATTAAAGCGAATTTTTATCTGTCGCCCGAGCACCTCTCCCATGATTAGTTCGTATCGTTTAATGTCAGTATCACGGTCTTCGTCCTTACCTTGTGCTAGTGACTCAAACTTGTGGACAGGTATTCTCTTGGTCAGCAAGTTCCTCAACAGCTCTTCTCTTTTGCTTGCAGGGAACTTGGCGATAGCACGAACATGGCCCAACGTTATCCTGGTAGGGTTCTTGTGCCATAGGTTTAACTCCGACTCAGACAGAGATGTCCCCGCTCTTTTGAGGTGGGTAACTGCATATACCTTCTCTATACCTAGTGACTGTCTTATCGACTTATTGGAATAGCCTTCTTGGCTAAGTATCGCGACGACGTATGCCTTCTCAGCGTCCGTAAGATCGCTTTTACCTTTGTAGTACTCAATAGCTTCATCCGCGTCGATTAGGTAGGGAAGATTGTTCATTGCTTTACCCTCTTTTTAGTCATGTGACTAAGTTACCATAGTTTACTTCTCCCGTTTAGTCATGTGACTAAATTGTAGTGGTTCTCTGGTCTTCTTTCTGCCTCTATTTAGTCATGTGACTAATTTGCTGGGTGACAGAGCCATCTTTCAACAGTAAGGGTGGATGAATTTGCTGCGCTCTCTATTCTTTTGGGCAATATTAATTGCACAAATAAATAAAAGGACACTATTTAGGGCAATTTTTATTGACATAAAACTTGGATCAAAACAGAATGTGCAATATTTATTGAACATTGGGGTTTGGTTAAAGATGAGTGCTACATCTAAGCTCGCTTCGATACTGAGCAGTGAGCAGGGACAGATAAGTTGCTTTGAGATCGAGGTCTTCTACCTCAACCAACGCCGTTCCAAGAATCCAATGCATGACGAAATCAAGGAGTCCATTCGGAGCAAGGGCATTCAAGACCCTCTTCACATCGTATTTCACCCTGTACAGAAGAAGTGGGTTTTGTCCCAGGGGGGACAAACCAGGCTTCTAATTTGCCGGGAGCTTTATGATGAAACCAAGGCTGATAGCTTTCTTTACCCCCCTGTCTCAAAGCAGAAATTTACGTCCGATCTTGATTTGTGCATCAGTCATCTCGTAGAGAACAACCTTCGTGGTGACAATACCTTTTTGGAGACAGCAAATGCTGTTCTCAACATCAGGAATCTCTTGGCTGAAGGTTCCGAGCCAACTCAAGAGCTTTTGGCAAAAGAGATGTCCAGCAGAGGGATGCCAATCCGTCGGCAATCTATTACGGCGATGATGTACCTGGCTGAAGAGTTGGCACCATACATCACGAATCAAGCATTTCTGGATTGTGTAAGTAGGAAGGTGGTTGACGCCATCAGAACGTTACGAAATGACCTAGCGGAGGAGATGCCAAGCGAAAAGTTCGATTCCGCACTGGTTGAGTACGTTAACTCTCAACCCGGCAATTTGTCATTGAAGCAAATCCGAGAGCACTTTCTGAAGAAAGTGGTTGCCCCAACTACTCCAGGTTCTCGGTCAAATAAAGCAATAGCTAAAAGTGTTTCTGATGCGTTTGGTCTTTCTCATGTAGTGTCAGGATCAGAAGAGCTTCCTTCCGGTTTTGTTGTAAGTCTCCCTCAGCATGTTGATAGCCCTCTCCAGGCCGAAGTTTGCTTTTTCCTGGCGAGTCTCTCTGGGGTCTTCGATAGCAGTGTATCCCCCGAGATCTTAGCGGCTATGGGGCTGAAGGATATTGGTTCTGATCCAGCAGACCTTGCCTCTTGCGTAAGAGAGCATCTCAATCTGACAAATGCGGATTTGTCATCTCTTCCTTCCCGCGTCTTCTGCCATGCCAGTGAGGAAGGATTCGAGTCGTTGATTCGGCTGATCGCCGGAGTCAGGACCAGTTTTAACAGTAATAATCAATCTATGGAGAATCAGTGATGGCGTTGAGCACTAAGCTAAAGGACGAGTCATCCAGGTTCATTTCTTCCCTATTGTTGAGTGCATTAGAAGGCTGCCAGCAGGGGGATATGGAACTGGCAGAACGGCTCGGCCTGTCAATTGAGACAATGCAAAAATTAGACAGATTACGAGCCGATCAGATATTCAATATATCCGGCAACTATGTTCGTGACCTGAGTGCCCTGGAAGTATTCCAGATTGACTCAAGAAAAATATCGCGGATTATCGAATTGGCAGCGGAAGAAACTCGGCAGTACGAGATGATCGATGAGTTTTTACGTCGAGGAGCCTGCAAGACGATGATGGCTGAGTTATTCGGAATGCGTTCGACACAGGTTGCCAGCCGGAAGAAGTTTCTGAATCTACCAACGGTAAAGGGACGCCTCCCAGTGTCTACCTTGGAAGAGCAACGTCAGATCTATGATGCTTGGCTGGATTCAATAAAAATTGCCGACTACCGCGAGCGACTGCTTTATGTAGCCAGGGCAACAAACCTGTCCATGTCAAAGATCTATCGTGAGGTCCAGGAAATTGAGGAAATCACGAACAAATCCACTCAATCAAAAAAAACCAAAATCTGCGCATAAGGAGGCTCTCATGGCTGACAGCAACTCACAAAAAATGGCGGCCATTGGGGCCAAACAGGACATCGAAATTGAGCTCGCCACACGACCAGCACTTCGGTTGTGGCAGGGTAGGGAAAAAACACAAAAGCGTCACGGCATTCTCGGACTTCCTGGCTTTTGCAAGATTGTTCGGGGAATCGAGCAGGCGGTAAGAGAGGATGACCCCTATGCGGATTACCATTACCACCGTATTGAACAAGCAATCGATGACCTCACTTTCGATTTAGATAGTGAGCTGAAGGATATTCAGTCATTTATAGATGAAAACATCCCTCCTGCAATGCGCCTCCCTGACATAGGAAGCAAGAACCCCGTTGTGGTTCCCATCCGGTTTGCTTCTCGTTTGGGCTTTCAGCTTGTGTATCAACTGCTCAAGGTAGACCAAATCGTTCTCAAGGTACTTTTGGCCAACCACATCGGTCTGTTACCAAACAAGGAAAAGTTCGAGACTCTTGCGAGAGTCGAAAAGCGTGTGCGCAGTGTCCTGCATATGGTATTCAGTTATAGACATACTGGGGTTACCAGAGATGATATGGCAGCAAACAATCAAAAGGCCCAAAAGGCTAAAGAGCTGATGGGAGATTTGGAGGTTGGTTATCTTGAAGGTACAACAAGATCTGACAATGCGCCGCCATTGCCAATGAAACGACTCCAAACTATGGGCAAGGCTATAGAAAAGGGTAAAGCGGATAATAAATCCAAGGCTGCGGCGAAAGAAGCTAATTCAAGCAGCGAAGATGAACTGGGTGCAGAGCTTGATCGAGTACTAAAGCAGGCCGATGAAGAAATGACCCGCTCTGCTAAGAAGAAAGTGGCCACTGCCTAACAGCGCTTTGTGCTGTCATAGTGAAAAAGGTGCCAAGCGCACCTTTTTTTTGGCGGAGAGATCTTGGCTCAGTACCAGTCTGGAAGTGGATCATGACAGGTAGATAGTTGGCACAATAGTAGGCTTACAGGTTGGCTCAATACCAATTTTTCTGCTTGGATCGGGAGTAAGAATTACATGTCGGTTCCTTTAAATATAAATTTAATAATACCTTTTAAGGATAATAAGGCAGGACGCCTGAATCTGTACCGGAAAGAAATTGAAGCATTCAAGGAGATGCTCGGGCAGAGAGTAGAGGAGCTCAAGGAGGAGTTGGTGAGTCTATTTGGAGAGAATTTTGAGCTGACGCTTGCAGCGCGATCGGATGGTAACTCAAGAAAGTATTACTGGCGGTTTAAGTCGAGTAAGCGTGATAGGAAGTACAACAGGCTTCATGCCGATTCTATTGTTGAGTATCTCCGCGTATTTGATGACGAAAGAAAACTTCGATTGAAAGAAACGGAAGAAGAGCTCATCTACATCAATGCGAACCTTAAACTGATCAAGGGTATGTTGGATTCCATAGATCAGGCGGTCGATGAAAAAGCCGAGCTTAGGTCCGCGATCATATGAGCAGGTCATGAGAGGCATATGTCCTTGACCAAGTTGAGATCATCTGCAAAAATTCAACTAATACTTCCTGACAGCTTTCGGGCTTAGCTGCAAAGCATTGCTTTGCTACTCTTCACTTCAGAGCATCCATCAGTGCTTACCCTTCAAAACTACCGCGAATTGGTTTTGAGAAACAATCTGTTTTGTGAGTGCTAATCAGAGTATCTCTTGTCTTGGGGATATTCTGATTAGCGTTCACGACAGTGACTTTAGAATTGCTAATGAACTCGGTTAGCCAGCAAGCAAATCTTGTGATGATGATGACACTATACGAGTGGCTTTTGTGTGGCGCAGCCATGCCGTGCAAGTGCTATAAGCCTGCACGAAATCCTGGGGAACAATGATCCGAACGCCCCATAGAGGATCGTACTTTAACAGGGGTACTCGCTATACCCGAACTGCAATACCAAGCGAGCCTTGGTAAGAATTTGAGAAGCCTGCCATCGCGCAGGCTTTTCTGTTTTTAAAGGGTCATTTAGCGGTGACCCAAAAAAAGTAATTTCAAAGATGTGATCTTGTACTGTACCTCTGCCAAATAATGTTGGAGGTATAGCCCATGAAGAAGACCGCAATTGCTGTAGCTATGTGCTGTTTCAGCACATTGGCATCAGCGGAAAGTAAACCCTTAGACATAGGGGAGTCCAATCGCATTGAAGTAATGCAGACTGGGCGATATACCTATGTGAAAAACATCCCCCCGGTAGATCAGCTCAATCCTCTCAAGGTTGTCATCAAGACTCGGATTCCACAAAGCGTGGAAACAGTTGGCCAAACCGTTGAGTTTCTTCTTGCAAGATCCGGTTACGTGCTCGCGGATAAAACTGTTTTGAGCGAAGAGGCTAAAACACTTCTCAGTCTTCCGTTACCTCAAGTGCATCGTAATATCGGTCCAATGACTCTGGACAAAGCACTCCATACGCTGAGTGGTGATGCATTTGAATTGGTTGTCGATCCAGTACACCGGAAAGTTGCCTACGAGTTGTCAACCAAGTTATCGAGGAGTGAATGATGTCCAAGTCAAAATTAGGCCAGTCCCTCATGCGCACGATCGACGGTGGAAAATCCAAAGATGAGTCTTTGTCGGATATGCCTGTCGATGATGCGTTCGATCAAGCCGAAATGAATGGCAGTGTTTCAGAACTCAATGCGTCAGACGCAGATTCATTTTCAGCCAGGGAACCGCACATTGGCGAAGTGGAAGAGATCCATTCTTCTGGTGAGCAAGAGAAGCCACATAACGTGAAGCCACAAAAAGTAAAAGCACCCAAGCAGAAGAAGACCGGTAGCTTTATTGGTGTGATCGCTCTTCTTGTCTCAGTAGGTGCAGCAGGTATAGCTGGCTACGCAGTGATTAACCAAAAAGCTGGTCAGACGGCAGCCATGAATAGTGTGGACAGCCTGGATGCGGCCATTGGCACCTTAAATACAAGAACCGACGAGTTGACAGCAGAACTGGCAGGAACTCAGAAGGGCGTTCAGTCTAATTCAGACCGCTTGGTTAGCATTGATGCCATCCGTAAAGACATTCAAGAGCTTCAAGCAACCATCAGTGCAATGCGCGGTGAGTTAAATGGGTTCAAGGGAAGTCTGGAAGACAACAGTGCATCCATTGACTCACACCAAAAACAGATTGATGAGCTGAGTGATCAGATAAAAAAGCTCAACGCTAGGGCAGCGAGTGCGCCAAAGAAAGTTGTTCAGAAAGCACCGGTGAAGAAGGTGAATACTGACCCTAGCCTGATTGAAGGTGCCTACGTTGCTTCCATCGACCTTTGGGGAACACAGCCTTATGTCATGTTGCGTGAGGAAAACGGAAGCTGGGTGCCTTTAACTATGGGTGATTATTACAAGGGCTGGAGACTTGAGGGCGCTATTGGTTCTGAGGCTGTTTTCCAGAATGGCTCAAAAACAAAACGACTGACCATTAAGGAGTAGCACTATGGAACCTGTTGAATGGATCGTTGGCCTTGTCTTGTTAATTGGCGGTTATGAGCTTTGGGGAAAAGAGGAACCTCAAGAGCCAGTCGCCGTGGAGGTAGTCACGGAGCAATCGATTGTATCGGATGAACCTCTTTTTGAGCGGGGCCGCTATTACCGTACTAAAGATGGCTATTACATCAGTAACCTCACTCCAGATCCTCAAAAGGTGGATGGGTGTGATCGGCCTGTTCTTACTGCGGACCTGACGGCTCCAAGAGGCGATGAAGGTCAGATCCAGGTAACTGAAGTTGACATCAAGTGTGAGGGATAGATGAAAAAGCTCGCATATATCTTATTAGGCTTTTTGGTGGCCACAGGAGCCTACGCCAACAATCAAAACACGCAGGGTAGCAATAGTGCGACTGTGATTTCAGATATGAAGTCCACCCTCGACAAAGAAGCTGCTTCTTCATTAACCGAGAAAGACAGAAGCCTTGCCAAACAATGGATGCTTTCTGAGACCGACTGGGTTAAGTACAAGCAAATCATGAGTGGGCCTCGTGGAATCTGGTCCCCCGGCCTTGATCCAATAACCGCTTTAGGAGTATCTGAGACCGACCCGCAGGAGCGGAAGCGATACGCTGAGCTTTGGATAAAGATGGAAACCAGAAGGGCGGAGTTAGAAATGGCGTTTGAGGTTGAACGTCAGCGTGCGGCCAGCCGCATCCTCGGCAATCAGTTGGCTGTCAACAACACATCCTGGATAAGAGAGTGGGAAGAAAAGCGTGTTGAGGTCAATAAGCAAGTGATTCTTTTCGTTGACTCTGAGTGCAAAGAATCCTGTAAATCGATGTTTGAAGAACTTCATGCATCAGTTGGTGACAACGCTCGACTCGACATTTTCTTCAAACAAGGTGCGTCTTCCGATGACATAGGCCAGTGGGCCTCGTTCATGAAAATCGCGCCAGAGGTTGTTCGAGCAAGAGCGATTACCCTGAATTTCGATGAAGGCAAATCGACAGAACTGGGAATTGATATGAGCACTCTGCCCCAGGTGAGGGTAGTCGATCTCAAGTCCGGAGCAGTAACAGCAACCTACAAGTAGTGGTGGGTTATGAGAATACTCCTGATTTTCTTACTTGGACTTGTATCTGTTTCTGCAATCGCTAACCAAAGCAACGTTCCAGATATGTATCGCCTGGTAGCTGAAGAAAATCGGGTACCGGCGAAACTTTTTTATGCTCTCATTCTTAATGAATCCAGATCTCTGACTTCATCAGGTGAGCGATCAAAAGTTCTGCCGTGGCCTTGGACAATCAACCATCGAGGACAGCCTCACTTCTTTCCCAGTAGAGAGAAAGCGTACCTGTTCGCGAAGTCTTTGTTAGACCGAGGGGATAAACAATTCGATGTCGGGCTTGGACAGTTGAATTGGCGATGGCAAGAGCAACGATTTAAAGGTTTATGGGAAGCCTTCGATCCCTACATCAATCTCAATGCAGCCGCGCAACACCTCCGAGAGCAATACGACAGGCCTGAGTGCAATAGCTGGGAGTTGGCCGTTGGATGTTATCACCGTCCTGGTCAGCGAATACAGGACAAAGAGATAGCAAGAAACTATACAAAGAGGGTCATTTCATTATGGGCAAAAATCTAAAAAAATTTTCAACTATAGCCGTCCTCCTCGGGACGGCTTTGGCTTTCAGCCAGACCTTCGCCGCTGAGCAGAAATCATCCCCGCATATGCCTTGGTTTGAGACCGAGGTTATCGAAGATCGCGGAGGTCAACCTATTGACCCTTATCTGCCAAAAAACAACAACACACTGGAGCACATGAAAAAGCTCTACGACGAACGACGTTCAAAGAAGCTGGTTCACTCTCACTTTCCGGTGGTAACCGCCTCTATGTCTGTTGGTCGGGTGACAGAGGATGAGGCCAGAGATGTGAAATATCAGATGGCAACGAGGCCCATGTTCATCATCGGATACGATCCCGTTTCGATTAAATGGCTGTCTTCAAACAAAGAGTTGTTGAAGGAGAAGAAAGCTATTGGACTTGTAGTGAATATCCAGACCAAAGAACAGATGGAGGAGCTTCAATCAATTGTTGGTGAAGGTGTATTGATGCAACCAACTCCAGGCGATCGTTTAGCTGAACATTTAAAAATCAGACATTACCCGTTCTACATGGATAATCAGGGAGTGATGCGTTAATGGCAGATCATCCACTAGAGGTTCTACTAAGGCCGCCAGTAGAGTTGTGGTCAGGAATTGTGGCTCTTTCAGCAGGCATTATTTGTGGTACAGCGCCCTCAACACTCATGATGACGCCAAGTGTAGGGTATACCTCTGCTGCTATCCTTGCTGGACTTGGTTTGTATCGGCTGAATCAGGGCTCTCAAATACTCAGGTATCAGCGTAATCTCAAGCGGCTCCCGCGATTTGCGATGTCCTCTTCACAGATACCGTGTTACAGAAATCACCTCTATCTCGGACAGGGATTTAAGTGGGGACAGAAACATACCCAGCGCTTGAAAGATACGTTGTCTCCTGCGGCAAAGCGATACCTAGAGCCCTCCAAGATCTACTCAGCAATCAGGAAGTTCGAGAGAGATGTTGAAAACACCAAATTACAGGCGCTCGCGAAACTAACCAGCAAAGATCATGTGCTGAATCCTTTCAGACCGCTTCCACCCATAGGCGGCAATCCTGCCATTCATGCTGTTGAACTCAACGAAGAAGAAGTACTTCTGCCAATGAGCGAAAGGGTAGGGCATACCCTGGTTCTTGGAACGACCCGTGTGGGTAAGACACGTCTAGCAGAGATTTTGATAGAGCAGGACATTAGACGCGGCGATGGCCCGGTTATTGTATTTGATCCTAAATCTGATGCCGGTTTATTAACGCGCATGTATATGGCAGCAAAACGAATGGGCAGGGAAGATGACTTCTACGTTTTCCATCTGGGGTTCCCCGATATATCCGCCCGGTACAACGCGGTAGGCAACTTTGCCCGAATTACAGAAGTGGCCAGTCGAATTTCTGGTCAGCTTTCATCTGAAGGTAACAGTGCAGCATTTAAAGAGTTTGCTTGGCGCTTCATCAATATCGTTGCTCGTGCCCTCGTATCCCTTGGCCAGCGTCCGGATTACAACAACATTCTTCGGTACGTAACGGACATCGAACCTCTGTTTTGCGAGTACCTGGAATGGTGGCTTCCTCGTAATGCAGAGCAAGGCTGGGTTGAAGACATCAACGACATGACCCACGACGCAGAAAAGCAATACAAGTCGAATCCACGCTTGGCAAAACATGCCAACGCAAGAACCGAGGCACTGAGAAAGTATGTTGAACAGATGGGAGTCAGCGATCCGATCGTCCTGGGTTTGCTTTCTGCACTACGCTATGACCGCACGTACTTCGACAAGCTGGTAGCGTCTCTTCTACCACTTCTTGAAAAACTCACAACTGGCAAGATAGGCAAACTAATTGCACCGGACTATTTCGATGTGAATGATGACCGTCCTATCTTTGACTGGACACAGATCATCCGGAAGCGTGGCATTGTCTATGTTGGACTCGATGCCATGACAGACACAGAGGTTGCAAGTGCCGTAGGCAATTCCATGTTCTCAGACCTGGTATCAACCTCCGGTATGATCTACAAGCACGGTTTCCAGCACGGGATGTTGGATGGAAAAGCCAACGCTATGCCCAAGATCTGCCTTCACGCAGATGAATTCAATGAATTGATGGGTGATGAGTTTCTACCGATGGTCAACAAATCGGGTGGCTCCGGTATGCAGATCACTGCCTACACCCAGTCCAGGGGGGACATTGAAGCTCGGCTTGGCAATGCAGCTAAGGCACGTCAGGTAGAGGGCAACTTCAACAACCTGATCATGCTTCGCGTGAAAGAAAAGGATACGGCTGAGTTACTTACCAATCAGTTACCTGAAGTGGAAATATCACAAAAAATGACTGTATCGGGTGCGTCGGATTCGTCTGATACGGAGAACAACATCGACTTTACCTCCAGTACTCAAGACCGTATCTCAATGCTCCGCGTGCCCATGCTGGAACCAAGTCATGTGACTGCATTACCAAAAGGGCAGGCGTTTTGCCTTCTTGATGGAGGTCATCTTTGGAAAGTACGTTTTCCGCTTCCGGTTGAGGACGATGAAGAGATGCCCGAGAACTTACAGGCGCTGACCAAGGAAATGGAAAAGAACTATCACACGGCAGAAGCATGGTGGGTATAGCAGATGGCGGAATCTAGTGTAGCCAGGGCAGAGCACCCTGTTGCCAAGAAAGGGTTTATCGGGAAAACCTTGGATCTCATATTCAAGGTCATTGGGTTACTTCTCTTTTCGGCTTTAATGTCCATCATCATTGAATGGATCGGTATGGTTTTCTTCTATCCAGAGCAGGGATACACCGGGTATGAACATGCTGAAGAAATGATGAGGAAAGAAATTAGTTATCTGGGAAGCTCTCTCGATGGTGACTCCCTGAATGGTGAAGCCGTCCAGGCCGCGAGTGGGAAGGTTACCGATGTGGTGAACTTCCTTTTCATTGATTCCGGGATAGTGGACATGCTGACTTCTGCAAAAACGCCGGACGCAAATGATGGTAAGTTCGTTCGGTTGGTCAAAGGGCTGATTGCTGAGTATTACAACTACTTTATGGCAGCCATTTACATTCTGATTATGTTCTTAATCCGACTGTCTATCCTGGTCCTATCAATACCGGCGTTTCTCCTGTTTGGATTAGTTGGTGTCTCGGATGGACTGATGCAAAGGGATTTACGGCGTTGGTGTGGTGGCAATGAATCTGGGTACATCTATCACTGGGCCAAACGCTTTGCTATGCCGGTTCTGATTATGGCGTGGGTAATCTATCTGGCCATCCCCAACAGCATACATCCTAACTTCATTATCACGCCTTTTGCTGTCTTGTTCGGACTTGTTTTGATGGTTATGACCAGCAAGTTTAAGAAGTACCTCTAAGCGCAAAGACTTAATATTTACTCCCACAATGGCCGCGACTCAGCGGCCATTTTCTTATCAAAAAAGGGTCATCGAGTAATGACCCAATAAATCAGATTTCCTGCCTGTCCGTTTGTTCTAATTCCTACCATCGCAATTCCACCTGAAATTCAAGTGACTCGATGATGAACAAATTGATAACTCTTCTCCTGGTGAGCTTCGTGAGCCTTCCGCAGGTGTCTATGGCGGATGTATGGGCTGAGCGTGAAGCGCTGGCAAAAATTAAAAATGAATTGGCTGCGCTGGAAGCCTTGGTGATGACCGCCAAGATGCGCAGTAACTCGAATGATCGGACGACGTTCGATTACCAGGTTCTGTTAGATGACCTGAGAAAGATCCAAGCCGGAATTTCTCATCATCTGACGGTGCCGATGGAGCCAGTGGTTCCATCGTCCATCGATGCTCTCAGTAGTGACTATACGGAGCATCAAAAATGAACGCTGCTCAATCTGCTGCATTTGAAGAGGGCACGGGAGATTTTTTTACCGCTGCTGAACTTCTCTGGACTATCCAGGCAATCGGCACAACGGCAGTGTTTCTTTATGTCGCCTGGCTGTGCTACCGCGCATACGACGACTATGGGGCGGAGGTCATTACTGCAAAGGACATGATAATCGTATGGTTTCGTGGTGTCTTTGTGATGATGGTACTCCTTTACCTACTTGTTAACTAACCAACCTTCAAAGTACTTAAAGGAGTTAATCCTATGAAAAACCTGATCGTAACCTGCAAAGACAAGCTGGCCGCAGTGAAAACTACACTGGCCACTATGTTGTTCTTCGCCTTCTCCAGCGCTCACGCTGCTCTACCTGATACTGCTGACCCGACCAACGCGGCTGCTGATGGTGACTACATCGGCCTGTTGAAAGGTTATGCCTTTGACATCGCGATTGTTCTCGGCTTGGTACTTGGCACCATCGCTTTCCTGGCGGTCGCCAAGAACATGGTAGCTGTCTACAACGACATCGGTGCTGGCAAGAAAACCTGGGGTGACATGGGTATGCACGGCGGCATGGGCGTACTGCTTCTGGTATTCGTCGTGTACCTGCTGACTGAGGCAGCCGGGATCATCTTCTAATGAAAGAACCTGGAATGAACGGACGAGAAATCGAGTTCATCCCCGACCGGCTCATCGAAGAGCCGGTCGTCTTTCGGGGACTGACCGATACCGAGGTCGTGATGATTATCGTGGCCGCAATCATTTTCTGGATTCCCGTCTGCGTAATCTTGCTCATTCCATTTGGTTGGGCGTTGTTCGGAGTGGGTATTGGCTTCGGCATGGCCATAGGCACTTTGCTGGTTGTGGGCAAATACCTTCAAGGCCTCAAGCGACGAATGCCTGACGGCTTGCATGTGGTGTACCTGAAAAAGCAAGCGCAGAAGAAATATTCATTTTTCAACTTCGGATACATCGAGACATCACAGAGTTGGGACATCCGACGAGATCAACCCGTTAAGAAAATCAACATGGAGCCCGAGGAGTAGGCTAGATGGCAAGATTAAAGAAAGCGTTAGATGGTCGGGACTCTCACATTCTGACTCTGCGAATCCTTATCGGCATATTGGCAATTGCCTTGTTTTATTCAATTGCTGGATGGAAGGCCGCACCTGAACACATCAAGATTGATATTCCACCGGATCTTCGTTCTGGCTCAACACGCGGTATCCAGGAACGTCACCCTTTTAACGTCTACGCCTTCGGCTATTACATCTTCCAGCAAATGAATAACTGGCCAGTGGAAGGTGTTGAAGATTACAAGAAGCAGATTAATCGCCTTAGCTGTTACATCACACCTCGCTTTAAAGGTGAGCTTGAGCGTGACTACGAACAACGCCTGAAACGACATGAGCTAAACCGTACTCGTGCTCTTCAGGAAATGCCAGACCGTCCCTATACCGACAAGCGAGTGTACGTTGAGTCCGGTGATTCGTGGGTTGCCTTTTACGATGTGAATATCAAAGAGACATTCCGTTCAGAGATCGTGAAAGACATCTTTGTGCGTTACCCCGTTCGCATCGTTCGATGGGATGTTGATCCTGAGTGCAACCTCTGGGGTTTGGCCCTGGACGGTTTCTATAAAAATCCGAAACGCCTTGAAGGTAACCAGCAGGAAAACGAAAACGTTCAAGACACGAGCGGCGAAGTGGCGGGAAGATAACGATGAAAAAACTACTTAATAAAGCAGCATTGATTGTCGCCGTGGTTGGGTTTTATAGCGGCTCGGCTTTAGCGACAGAGATCATTCACTACACCAATCTGCCAGTGACTATCGAACTGCGAAAGGGTGAAGAACGCAGTATTCAGTTTGGTGATCACGTTCAGGTAGGTATTACTAAAGGGCAGCAGATGAAAAAGCTGTTCCGGGTACAGTCGGCTCAGGGGGCGGTGCATTTTCTACCATATGAAGAGTTTGACAAGCAGCGTGTACAAGTTAAGCGACTGACAGATGGCCGCGTCATCCTTCTCGACCTGATTGCTGGGAAGGAAGATCCAAATGCAAAGCCGTTGGAAGATATTCGGATACTTCTGGAATCTGAAAACGTCGTTCCTGAAGATGAGCGTCAGGTATCAGATTCTCTGATGGACATCCCGGTTATTACACCAGTTGATTTGACTCGGTTTGCGGCACAACGACTATATGGACCAACGAGACTACATCGTGATCGTCCCGGAATCACTGAGACGACTTTGGGAGTAAAGGGAGCGGTTCGTGTCTTTAAGGGTGAGAACAAATACAAGACGTATTCCAAACCGATATTAGCCTACCAAGGTGGTGGTTATTATCTGGCAGCTATTCACATCAAGAACACCTCTGAAGATGAGGTAAAGCTGAACTACCTCGATCTCAATCTGCCGTTTTCTCACGCTACTTTCCAACATCATATGTTGTATCCAAACGGTACACCGGGCGACAGCACTGTGCTGTACCTGATTTCAGAAAAGCCATTGAAGGAGACGCTTTACCCCTGGACCTACTATCAGGACCTCAAAGCGGAGGCTGAAGAAATGGCGCGACTCGAAGAAAAAGCGGAGGCGGAGAAGAAGCGCAACCGCCATAAACACAAGTAAGGGGCTTCGGTATGAAATCAAATATTGTTATCAAAGCCTTGGCGGTCGTAATCGTCGTCATCCTTTTGGTTGTTGTGATGAAGGGCCGCAAGGAAAAGCAAGTTACCGCACAAGCGCCTGGTCAAGCGACTGAATTGACCGGGTTGTCTGCTATTGAGAGCGGTCCTGCACAACCGGACAACGGCCTCGCTATTGACCCACTTGAAGAGGGGTTTCTTGAAGAAGAGTACGGTGTAGACGTTGATAGTCCAGTTGAGACTATGAGAACGCTTACCAACGAAACTCGTGCGGTTCGCGAAGACTCAGTAAAGCTTCAGGAAGAGAACAAGCGTCTAAAGCAAGAGATCGACAAACTCCTGAAGATGGAGGAAAGCCTTAATAAGCGAATCAATAGCCGGTTTTCTAATGCAGAAAAAGATGCAGCGGAAAAGCAGCGCGAGCTGGAGCACACTCAAGATCTTACTCGTGGCCTGATCAGCAAACTCGAAAAGCGCCTTGAGGAGTTACAGCAGGGAGGCAAAGAAAAGGGCGGCAACACAACTGCGAACGGTTATGACATTGGCAATGCCGGAATTCCAAGTGGTTTGGGATATGACGAAAACGGTATGCAGGTTGATTTTGATCAGGTTGTTTGGACGAATCCGATTGACGCCAACGTGGACCCGCGTGATCCGACAAAGATCAGTCTTCCTGATTTCAGTGCAGCAGAAGAAAATCTTCCAGCGTTAGCTAAAGGACCAACCAAGTCCAAGAAGCAAACCAAAGAAGAGCGGTCTGTCAAAGCTTATACCATTCCAATCAACGGTACCTTGATTGGCTCAGTTTCCATGACGGCCATGCTTGGACGTATTCCGATTAATGGTCAGGTTATCGACCCTTATCCGTTCAAGGTGATGGTGGGTGAGGAAAACCTGTCTTCCAACGGTATCCATATACCAGGCGTTACCGGCATCAAAATGTCGGGTATTGCCAAGGGAGACTGGACCCTTTCCTGTGTGAGTGGGGAGATCACTTCCATGACGTTCACATTCCAGGATGGAACCATTGTGACCTTCCCGGAACCAGGTACAAAAACGACAGATCCGATCGCATGGTTCTCAGATAAGAATGGTATCCCATGCATTACTGGTCAGCGAATTACAAACGCTGCTTCATACCTGACATCTCGGGTAGGGCTTACCGCAGCCGCTTCATATGCAAACGCGGAAGCCGCAAGCCAGTTCACCACGCAATCCAATAACAATGGCGGGTTGACCAGTGGGTTAACTGGCGATCCGAAGATTGTTGCCAAAAATACAGCTATTTCAGAAGGCCTTAACGAGGTGACTGATTGGCTGGATGCACGCCAAGAAAATTCCTTTGACGCTATCTATGTACCACCTGGTACCGAGCTGGCTATTCACATTTCAGAGGAATTAAAAATTGACTATGACCCAGAAGGTAGAAAGGTAAATCACTATGCGAATATTAACCGTCGTTCTGACCGTCACCTTGATTAGTATGTTGAGTGCCTGTGCTACCAAGGATTCCATTATTCCGGTACCAGAGCACGACATGAAGGAAGTCTACAACAGACACATGCAGGGCATCGGGGATGGTGAACTGTATGACAAACGTTCGTTGATTCGTCGCCCAATGGTTGAGGGAGATGTGGTCTTGAGCGATTACGTCCGTACTGAGAAGACTCAGCTTGAAGCTCGATTCAAAACGCTTCCCAATCCAACCATGTACATGTTTGTTGCGCCACACCTGGCTGCCGATACGCAAGTGCCGATTCCAGGCTATCTCACCGAATTCAAAATGTGGGATCGGGAGCACTATGCGTTACCAGGTGAGATCAGCGATATGAAATCCAGCTTTGAGGGAGAGTGAGCATGAGTTTTGCGCAAAAGCTGAAGGAAGTTTTTATTCCGCCAAAAGACGATCAGGAGCCTGTTGCAAATCAGCCTCAGCCAGAAGCCGAGACTGAGGAACAGGTAGAAGGGAAGAAGAAACCTTTGACCTCGATGGACGCTGCTCGCATTTATGGCAGACCTTCATCGTTTGTGCAGAAACTTCCCTGGTACGAGTTCCAAACAGAATCTCAGACCATCCTACTCGATGACGGCAAATCCGTAGGTGCTGTTTTCGACATAGTGCCGATTGCGACTGAAGGCCGTTCATACAACTGGCTCCAGGATCGTCGTGACATGATTCAAGATGCTCTTCAGGACTGCTTCGAGGAGCTTCCATCTGGGCCGTGGATCATTCAGCAATATACCTATGACGATGACAACATGGAGGAGTATATCGACAAACTCCGTGCTTATCCGAAGGCCTATTGCAAGGATACCAAGTACACCAAAGAGTGGCTGGACATCATGGAGGCGCACTTACGGGGCATCTGTAAGGAGGGCGGTCTGTTCGAGGATAAAGAAGTCCTTGATGCTCCTTGGGGAGGCAAGATCCGCCGCATCAAAATGGTGGTCTATCGCAGACTTCCGCCAAAGTGGAAATCTTATGCTGGCATGACGCCAGAAGAAGAGCTGAATGATGTAATCCAGAAACTGGAAACCGCATTCAGGGATGCTGGTATTTCGCTGATCCGGAATAACGGGAAAATGTTCTACGAGTGGATGTTGGGTTGGTTCAATCCTCGTCCACTTCTGACGAATGGGGATAAGCGTAAATTCCGTGAGTTGGCCAGCTACGTTGATGAAGATGATCTTCCCTACGGCGATGACCTAGCGGAAAGCCTGTTCTTCAATTTGCCGAAGTCAGACGCTGAAAATCAGACATGGACCTTTGATGAGCTGCCTCATCGCTGTATTCGCGTACACAAACTCCGTCGAACCCCAAAGATTGGCCAGATCTCAGGTGAAGTCGGCTCGGTGACACCAGATGGTGCTTCAACCGGCAAAGCCAGTTGCATGATGGACAAAATGCCTCCTGGTACCATTATGGCCACCACGATCATCATTACTCCCCAGGATGAAGTTCAGAATCACATTAATCGTATCCAGGATAAGTCCAAGGGCGAATCTGTAGATGCGACTATGGCACGTAAGGACTGTGATATTGCCAAGAACCTCATGGGCAATAAACACAAGTTGTACCGTGCCATGATGTGTGTGTACATCCGAGGTGAAAACCTGAAGGATTTGCGCAAGAAGTCAAACCAGGTCAGTACAATGTTGCTGACCAATCAGTTAGCGCCAGTACGCGAAGAAGATGAATCTCTGGGTCTGGATGCCTACATATACAACCTGCCGATGGTTTACGAGCCAAAGATGGATCGTAATTACAAAGCCACTCGTCCTGTCTGGTCTCAGCACCTGGCAAATCTTTCATCGGTCTTTGGCCGACATCGCGGTACCGGCAATCCCGGCCAGACCATGTATAACCGTGGCGGCGAACCAATATCATTCGATCCGTTCCATAGTCAGGACCGGAAGAAGAATGCACATGGTCTGATCCTCGGGCCTACTGGTGCGGGTAAGTCTGCATCGATTACCAATATGGCCTCACAAATCATGGCTTTGCTACGGCCTCGTTTGTACATCATCGAAGCCGGTAACTCCTTTGGACTTCTGGCGGACTATTTCGCTGACAAGGACATGACCGTTAACAAAGTGCAGTTGAAGCCCGGTGCTGGCGTAACGCTGCCGCCGTTCGTTGATGCGGACAAGTTGTTGGATGCGGACGAAGAGGAGCTTCTTGGCTCTCGAATCGTCAGTGACACCTCCATGATCACTGAAGATGACCTCAGAGCTCATATCCCTGAGAAAATTAAAATCGACGATACCTACAAAACCTATAACGAACTGACTGAGCTGGAGCGAAAGCACGTTCGAGATAAGGCCGCTATGGATGTCATCGCCGAGATGATGATGGCAGAAGACAGCGACGGTGACGATGAGGGAGATGAACAGCGGGACATTATGGGTGAGATGGAAATCATAGCCACACTCATGATCACCGGTGGTGAAGAAGAAGAGGCTAAAAAGCTCACCCGTGCAGACCGTCGAATGATTCGGGATGCCATTCTCAATGGTGCAAGAAAAGCGCGGTCGGAAGGTCGCCGTACCATGACTTCAGATGTTGCTGATGGCTTCAGCATGATCAACAAAAATGACAACTACCCTGAGCACAGAAGAATGCGTGCTTTTGAGATGGGTGAATCCCTGCGGATGTTCTGTGATGGCTTTGAGGGCGAAGTGTTCAACACCGATGGTGAAGCCTGGCCTGATACCGATGTGACCATCGTGGACTTGGCTACCTTTGCCCGTGAAGGTTACAACGCTCAGCTTGCTATCGCATACACCTCCATCATGATGCGCATTAACAACCTTGCGGAGAAGCATCAACACGATGAGCGTCCTATCGTCATGTTGACGGACGAGGGCCACATCATCACAACGAACCCGCTGTTGGCACCGTTTGTTGTGAAGGTCGTGAAAATGTGGCGTAAGTTGGGGGCCTGGTGGTGGGTAGCCACGCAGAATATGGCTGACTTCCCGAATGCAGCGAAGAAGATGCTCAACATGATTGAGTGGTGGATCTGTCTGGTAATGCCTCAAGACGAGATTGAAGACATCGCCCGCTTCAAGAGTCTCAACGAAGAGCAGAAGCAACTCATGCTGTCTGCGAAGAAGGAACCCAAAAAATATACCGAGGGCGTTGTTCTTTCGGAAAACATGGAAGCCCTGTTCCGAAATGTACCACCTTCACTTTTCCTCAGTCTTGCAGGGACGGAGAAAGACGAAAAAACAGAACGCGCCAAGTACATGAGGCAGTTTGGTATCACCGAAGTTGAAGCGGCTGAATATGTCGGTCGCATGATTGACTACTACCGTGGTATCGCTGAAAAGCCCGAAGACCCTAAGCCGCGCAAGGCTATGAGCAAGGAAAAAGCCTTAGCCAGAGAAACTCTCGCCCGTCTTGAGCGTGAGAGTGCTGCACTTTCAGAAGAACAAGCAAATTCTGAAGTGTTGAAGGTATTGCAGGAAGATATTGAGGCTGACCAGGAAGAGGGAGTTTCTGTATGACGCCTGTAAGATTTCTTTTTGTACTTCTGATGCTTGGCTGCCAGTCGGTATTAGCCAATCCAATCAGTAATATCCGTGTATTCCACACGGATGCTGTTCCTGTTCGAGAAGACCTCAAGCTGCCGCCCAGCATGGTGGTTCATGTGTACAACATGGACACCAAAAACAATGCCACGGCCAAGCTCAACGAGATGGTGAAAGCCAAGCTTAGCTCGAATGTTGGGCCTTCAAATTATCGAGACGCCAATCAGCAGGCATTCAGTGAAGTGCTTAATGGACCGCACTGGCGTTCGCTTTATGAAGAAATGGAAGAGGGTGGCGAGGCCATCGAGTACGCCATTCGATTCAGAATCAAAAAGCTGCCAGCCATTGTGTTTAACGATAAGTCAGTGGTCTACGGCGTTACCTCTTTACAAGAGGCGATCAGAATCTTCAACAACAAAGGGGGTGATAGATGAAGAAACTACTGTTTGTCGTCATCGCGCTCTGTTTATCCGGCATGGCAGGTCAAGCATTCGCGTACCCGGATACATGGACGCAGTTTGACCCGAATGACCTTGATGCAGCTCGTGACCAGACTATGGGGAATACCCAGCAAATGCTGGAAGAGCGGGGGAGCGTTGAGTGTATTGCATGTCATGGTGAGACGAACGATCAATATGATGGAGTAATGAATACCCTGGAGATCAGTGAGGCTACCATGTCAGCGGCACTGTCCTGTATGAACTGGGAGCTTCGCGGAATATGCGTTTGGATGACTTGTCTGGTTCCACCGGTATGCTCATTCAGTACCTCACTAAAGGTGAAGAACCATGTACCTGATCTGGTCATTCAGTCCTATGACCGGGCAAATGGCGAACCTTGGACGGAATCGCAGGATATTAACCAGGTTTCTCAGGGGGATGCCGATTCCTCATGGGTAACAACCATCATCTCCTGGATTGAGGATTATAACGTTGATGATGTTGGTATCCGTGGTGGGGTGAGTACAGAGGCGAAGAAAGACCAGCACGCCAACCTCTACTTCAAGCTGGTGGATGCCTACGGTAACCCGTCGCTGATTGCGTATAACGCTTTGGCTCAAACCACATTTGGCCTTGTCTGCGCCGGACAGACGTTTCCGTTTTTCCCGTATTTCATATCCAACCTGGATTCCATTGCATGGCGTTGGGACGTGCCGGAGATGTTCTACCCCCAGTCATGGTTACCGCTGGTCAACACCTGGGATCTTGGTTCAGTGACCAACAACTATGGTGCAATTTACCCGCGCCACGGGTTTATGACGGCTCAAGACCCCTTGAAGGCAGGGGTGCTGTCCGCGTTCCGTGCCGCACATTTCATCACTCGCTCTGGTGAGCCTCATCTTTATTACACCATTGATAAAGCCGACCAGGACGGGTACTGGCCATCCGACCCATTGGACAAGGACAGAGAAGACACGGGTATTTGGCAGATGCTTTACCCTCGTACCGACAGTTCCTGCCAGCGTTTCCCGTATGGCGGTAATCCTTCGAGTAATCGGCGTTCTACTGATGGCAGCTATATCTGGAATTTCTGGAAGTCTTACAAGTGCTGTACGCGGCAAGGCCAGCAACTGATTTTTCATACGGGTTAATGAAGGGGAACAACGACAATGCAAATCAGATTATATAAAGGTCTGGCAGTCATGCTGTGCGCTGCGCTCTCGGGTGTAGCAACCGCAGACAGCCTCGAACACTCGCCACGTCTGAAGGGTGCCATCGATTACGAAATTGGTGGTGGTTACATTTCAGATGCACCTACTCGAATCCATACCGTGCCCATCCTGGAGTTAGGGATTGGCTGGGACCTGAATATGGAGTGTGGTGAGTTCGATCCGCGTATTTCGGTGAGTAACCAGCTTAACGGTATTACCGAGGGCTTCCGGAACATGATGGATAACATCATTCAGTCTGCAACTGGTGCAGTAGCGAGTTTGCCAGCTCTGGCAATCCAGCGTGCCAATCCCGGTCTGTATGACATGCTTCAGCAGGGTATTTTGCAGGGCAAGATGGATTTTGAGTGGGCAGAAACCTCCTGTGAGGAGATGTCTCGGGTATTGATGGGAGAGCAATCCTTCCCGTTTGAGAAGTACAAGCTATCCATTAAGACGAATAACTGGGCTGAGGAAATCAATGCTTCTGGTGGGGATGCGATTCGTGCCAAGGAAGCACTTGATGATACCAACCACGGTAATGCCGGTGCAGAGTGGGCTTGCGGTACCAATAAAGGGGGAACTGGCCAGCAACCTATTCGTGCTCTGACGGACGTGGTTCAGGTCGGCTACAACATCATGTTCGATCGGGCAAACAGTTGTGCCACTTCCACCGTAGGACCTGCTGACGGTCAGGGTACTCCCCTTTGGGAATACTGGAACGGGCCGGTCGCTGCCTCGAACTGGTCAACACGAGTTCTTGGTGACATTGAGATGAGAACCTGTGATGGCTGTAAGAAGATGCGCGGTACGCCGGGCAAAGGTTTGACCTACATGCACAGGGATATGACCGATGACCTCATTGAGGATCTGGAAGACCTGGTTACCGGTGCAACTCAGTTGACCTGGCAGAACCTCAATCGTGTTTCTGCACCTCCAGGTGTAATCATAAACGACACCATCATCATGGCTATTCGTAAGCGCGATGCTCAAGGGCAGGGCGAAATGATCCGCAAGCTTGCGGGTGAGATTGCCTACGCTCGCCTGGTCGAGCAAGGACGCTTGTTAACTCAATTGCTCAGAACTGGCGTCAAGGAGCCAAATGTTGCGGCGTTTGAACCGGCAAAGATTGTTGTGAACGACGCGATTGATCAGTTGCAGGTTGAACTGGACCAATTGGATCTTGAAATCAAGACCCGACAAGCCATTGCTCAGAACACCATTCTCCGAATCCTGGGACAGGAAGAGAAGAACGTTCAGAACACACGCAAAGTTGATCGCGGCAAGGCTTCTGGTACCAACCAACTGGGACAGCCAAATTGATGAAAAGCGTAGGCAAATTCTTTGTCATCAGTGTAGGGGGCCTATTGGCCCTCATGGTGCTGGGCATGATTTTCAGCGCCATCTTTGATGTCAAGCCAGATGAAATTAAGGGCGTAGACCTGATTGGTGGCTGGATGTGGTACCGCATTGGATTCTACGTGGTCGTAGTTGCCGCGTGGACTCCAATTTGTTGGTTCATTACCAGGCCAAGGTTTAATCCAGATGAACTATCTGATGAAGATCGTGCGGAATATGAAAATAAGCGAGAGCGTGACATCCAATACTTGAAGTCCCAATGGTGGAAGATGGCGCTAATGTTTGCATTTTTTGAAGCGGTCATCATCCAACAATTCGGACTATAGAAAATGATGCCACACAACATTTATGAATTTATGTACCAGTTTTTTGGGCTCGATCTTGGGGTCTATGAATGGTACCTAATGGTTACCTCTTGTGTGATTTGCTCGTTGATGATTGCCGCAGTGACTTACGGAGTGATCAAGGAGAATAAGGAAGAGCGGGGTATGGCCAACTATGGTAGCTAACAATCTACTTGAGATTTACACCCTGCTCTTTGGGTGGAATATGTATGAGGCTATTTGGGATGTCCTTGTTGGATCTGGATTAGCATTGATTCCATTCATTGCGGCCGTCATTTCCAACTTTCGCGACAACTATGAAGATAGCGACGCAGAATCTACTATCAAAGGCCTGGAAATTAAAGTTGTCAGCATGATCCTTGTGTTGATGCTCTGCGTGATTCCTTATAAAGGTTGGGAAATCGACTTGGCCACGGTCAAATATGATCTGGAGATCCCCGACTGCAATCCTCCGGCGAATACGGAAGGGCAGGGCGATAATACGGCCACCGCTTATGATGACAGCTTCGCTGATATGGGTGGAATCGGCGTGTATAAGCCGGTAGCCTGGTCGTTCGTGGAATTTCTGTCCAGCGCAGTCACCCATACAACAATCAAGTCCATGTCCTGCGTGAACAACTATGAGTTCATGCTGATGCGTATCAGTCAGATCACCATTCAAGACCCGGAACTGAGACAGCGTGTTCGTGACTTCCATGAAGTTTGCTACAAAAAAGCGCTGGAGCGTTTCGAGCTGAATCCTATCGCTTTACCGGCAAATATCTCAGCGGTTCAGGATGTAGACTGGATCGGTTCTCGAACCTTGCTGAATGCGGTGGATGAATACTACCAACATCCAGAGGCCTACATGAGGAATATGGAGAGGTTTGGATTCAACCGGCAAGCGGCCATAAGGGATTCTGACGCTGCGCATGAAACTGGCGCTCATCCGTACTGCCGGGAAGTCTGGCTTGGTGAAGAAGGTCCTGGTGTCGTAAACGAAGCCCTTGGCTTGAGACAGCTTATCCTCGATGACATCCCAGCCGATGAGGCCGGTGATATTCTCGATGACTGGATGGATTGGGGATCTCAGGTAGTTACCGTGGGTGTTGCAGATGACAATACCAAGGAAGACCTCATCATCAAGATGATCATCCAGGCGGATGCTGCGAACCTCAGTTCTCAGACTGATGTGGATCTGAGCAATAACTTTGACACTGATAAGTCATGGTATAAGGAGGCTGCGGATGTGGTATTCGCCGGTGCAGGTCTCTTTACCAGTATTGATGAGTTCTTGCAGACCCATACCATGAGGCAAATGGTTAAAGTGGCGGGACCGATGATTCTGGCCTTGATCCAGATGGTCGTCATTATGGCCGCACCGTTTGTATTGCTGTTCGGCCAGTACCGTCTGAGTGCCTTTGTATCTATCGCCTTGGTCTACTTCAGCTTTGAGTTTATCAATGCAATCTGGGCTGCGGCATTCTGGTTCGATAATCGGGTATTGGACATTTACATGTCCCAAGCGGGTTGGTTTGATATAGCAACCAATAGCTTCCTTGTCTCTGCCGTCAGTGCCGGTTCCATTATCCTTCTACCTGGTATTTGGCTGTCCATTATGGCCTATGCTGGTGCGGGGATGGTTCGCGGAATGGGCATGGGTGGTGTAGGAGGCGGTACCGCTTCCGGTTCGGGTTCCTTCCGAGGAGCTTCTGGTCGAGCTGGAGGTGCAGCTTATCGGGCCTACCGTGGCAGAAGTGGCGGCAAGAAGTAGAAGCTGGAGCTCGTTAGTCGAATGGCCCCTCGTGGGCCATTCTTCTTAGTAGACAGAGGAAATTGACAATGACAGACCTTGAGCTGCTATTAGAGGTAGGGCGAAATTGCGTAGATATGCAGCTTTGCCGAGTTCTCAGCGACTATCGGGGTGAGCACCTGGCTTTGGCTAAGACGCATTCATTGGTGTTTGGAGAAGGGCTATCTCGGAGTAAACGTGGAAGTTATGTGGTACCAGGATTCCTTCACTCATCCGGGTTATACCCAGAATATTACAGCGTTTATCTAAGGGCGTTGTCCGCGCCAGACTGGGTAAGGGAGCAATATGCTATCTGGCAGGATGCACGCAAAGCGCTTCCCTACTTGAAATGCTCTATGCCATATGAAGAGTTGCTTAGTCTCGCGCCCGATATGAAGGCCGCGCTTCTTATGCATGAGAGCAGAAGAGTAGATTCTCTGGAAGATGCGAGTGAATACATAGATGGATTCACAAGTGGGCATCATCGGGATGTCTTGGATCTCCTGACCAATGCCGTCAACAATGTGCCTCCAGGGGAATTGAGAGGCTGCTGGGTTTATATGGATGAAGATTATCTCATTCAGTTTGATCATGTACTGGATAACTTGCAGTGCTTTCGATGTGACTACATTGTCAGCGGTGCTGACTACAAGGGAACTCATGAAATAGATGAGGATTTAGCTCAATCCTTGGATAGAATATGCGCGGCCAGTCCTGAAAATATTGATGAGCAGGTGAACCGAGAGATCATTCGTTACTGGAATGATCGAGTGAAGAACCTAGCTGGCGACCCTGTTTCAAAGAGACTGAGGGCGAGATCAATGAAAGATATTTTGACGATAAAATAGTGCGGGGGATTACTCTGCTTTGGAGAAAAAATGAAAGGAACATTCAATGCAGTCCTTGTGTTTAGCGTGGTTTCTTTGTCAGCGTGTTCAACGATTGGAAAGAAATCACCGGACCAACTGGTATTTGATGCAAGTATAAACAGAGACAACAACAAGGCTGTTATAGAAGCCATTCAATCTGGCGCATACAGCACGCTTGAAATCGAAGCCATCGCTCAAAAAGCTATGGACCAGCGTCTTTGTAGTCTGGCCTATGACGTGACGAGTAATTATCAACTCGATCCAAATCTGAAAAGCAAATATCAGACGTTGTTTCAATGCCTGTTGCTTGATAAGCAGTATGACGCTGCCTTGTCGATGCTAAAGCAAGGTGCTAATCCAGAATTCATAAAGGAAGCACGATACGAGCGTAACGATGCCCTGGAGGAGGCTACTGCATGGGGAGCGATTGATGTTGTTGATGAACTCCTAAGATTGGGCATGAAGCCAACCAGTAAAGCGTTCTATCTTGGAGTCTCTGGGCACTATCATTCCAGCTATGAGACAGCAGTGAAGTTTGTTGATATGTTCAAACCATTTATGTCCAGCTTCGACGTTGATTACGTCTTCGTGAACAAGCCATTGCTCTACGAGGTAACGACAGAGCGGAAGTTCAATGTCGAGCAAAGACGAAATCTCGCGAAGATGCTTCTTGATAACGGGGCAGATCCCAACAAGGGAATCAATAAAACTGAGTATGGTTCAGCGCGCAATGTTGATTACATTGAAACTACTTATATGGTGGTTAAAGGTATTCCTGAGCTTACTTCTCTTTTTCTGGTTTATGGGGCGAAGCCAGAATATGAACAAATGCGTGAGCAGGCCAAATTCTTGTCAAACCTAAAGCCCGGAGACAAATCGCAACAGGGGCTGGTTGTCGAGATTAAGAATAACCTGGTTCTGCTTCAACAAAAGGATGGTCAGCGCTGGATTCCGATAACAGAAATTAAGCCTTGAAATAAATTACTCCCTTGCACCCAGGGGAATTACAAAGAAGCGAAGGAACCTTATGCGATGTTCGATGACGGGTCGTCCAATGGAGTCCGGTGACGGCATATATGAAGACGGTGAATGGATTAGTTGGGACTGGATAAACAGCCAATTGCATCACCAAGAGCTCATATCTGAATTCCCCCAAGCACAAATAGTCGAGGTCATTCAGGTTTTCGAGGATTTAGTGCGTTCAGCATATGAATATCACCTATTGACGGGGCGCTATCTCCAAATATGGGGGGAGCTAGGTGAGCTCTATGCTGAAATAAAACATGGTGTTCAGCGTCATCGACCAGGCACGCAAGGTTCCGACGGTCGTATAGGTAACGATTGGGTCGAAATTAAAACTATATCTCCTGAGAAGGGTAGTAACAACGTTGAGGTAAAAAGGGCTGGTAATTTTAACAAGCTAATTGTTGTTAAAATCAGTGAAGACTTTGAATTTGAATCAAAGGTTATTTCTCGAAAAAGCCTTGGAAAGGGGGCTGGTAAGAAAGCCAGATACTCTTGGGGTTAAGCCTGATTTATGAAAACGGCTTTGGTGGATCATTGTCATAATAGTGTTTCGGATGTCCATCCCAGATGTCATCAGCATTTCGCTCCCGTTGGTCATACGCTCCTGGTGAGCTTGATGGTGTTTGCCTGATCCAGGCAAAGAAAATTACGGTGATGACAAACCAGATGATGCTAAACACCTTGGCTACTATCCAACGTAAAACCCGATACGGCCAAAACCGTTTTAAAGAAGCATCCATTGCGGCTCCCTCCTGTTTGATAGCATGGCCTGAACCCAGCCATACCAGTAAGGCTCCAGTGACGGCGGAGATCACATGAAGCCAGGGTGATACGAGCTGCCAAGGCTTACCAGAGAATAGTGGACCCAGGCCATACGCAATCAGAGCTGCAATCCCTGTCACCGCAAGAATTATCAGTCCGAGTACGTTGTAGAACCGTTCACGACGACTGAACGGATAATCAGTTAATTTGTTCTGTAATCTGATCATATTCTAACCAAGTGGGTCCAACCCAGATATTTCGCGTCATGGCAGAGATTATACCAAGAGTTATCCACCAATTTCTGTGGATAATCTCCGGGTATTAAGCGGCCACCTCTTTCCAATCCCAGGGCGTAAAACGGGTTTCCGAGGCCTCTAGCAGCTCAAGAACGGCTGTCTCCCCTTGGGCCACGGCCTGCCGTACATCTTCAATATTAACCACATCCTTCTCATAGTCCATCCAGGAGAGGTGCTGATCCTCCTTGCCATTGGAGCGATAGTGGCTTTCACCGCCCTGATTGCAGTTGTGCTCCTGCCAATAATAGCTGTATGAGATTCCCTGCTGCCGGAGGTGATCGAGAATTACTTCAAGCCGAAGATCGCCACGACAGTTAATCCCGCCAATTTGTAGTTTGGTAATACCTTCGGAGTCATCAGATACCTGGTTGAGAATCTCGATGTCAGTTGAGGCGAAGAGGGCTGTCACCTTTTCGGTATGTACGGTACGGACGATCATAGATGTTTCGATTGTCATGTTAAGGTTCCTTCTGGTTAAAAAAGAGATAGTTGTGTTTCTCTAAATCCCAACTCCGAAGAGGGGAAGTTTTCTAAAAGCTTGCGTGCGAGGTCGGTCTCGTCGGCAAACCGAGTATTTGGTTGAAGTAGCGGTTCCAGCACCTCCTTTGCTTGGTATAACTCAACGTCTGTAGGGAAGACCCAATAACAGTTACTTGGGCAGCTCATGCAAACACCAAGACAAGACAGCGCATCCTTGATTGAAGTATCTGCCCACTGAGGAAGTCGAATCTCTACATGACCGTGCATATTGATTCGGACCTTCTTCCAACCAAATTCTTTATGTTCGTCTCCGATCAGGTAGCAGAGAGGTGACTGCTCCCGGTACAGCTCCTCGGCAACATGCTGTAGACCTTCTTTGTCCAGCTCGGACCCATGCGTATGGCGATAGCCAGTATGAGAAGCCCACTTGCCGTAGAAGCCCCATCCTCCGCACGATTTCTCCGCATAGCCTTCGAGGCCAGACACGATAATCGGTATTCTTTGCACGGATTCTTCTTCTGCAAAGGCACCGTTGAGACTCATGATTGCGAAGCCTCGCTGGTGGCAATGACAGATTCATTCAATGAAACTGACTCTTCACAGTCATGGCAGTAGGATTCATCGTATGTCGCATAGAGGACGAATTCCTGAGCAGTGACATCCCACGATGCGAATGCGTCCTTAACCACATTGTCACCGCCGCATTTTGAGCATGTCAGTTCGTATGCGCCGACTGGTGGCCGGTTGCGAACCGATTCAAGTCGGTACTCCTGCTCTTTTCCAAATGCGTGACATTGGTTTTCAGCCCATTTCATCACGCCGGATGGAATATGCTTTTTCAGCTCATCCATTACCCAGACTGGCATAAAGTAACCGGTACTGTTATTGGCCTCGGCAAGAGTTTTATTCAGGGTCTCTTTGCACATGATTTTGTCCTCTGCTTCCGTAAAATCTGTTTCATAATCAGACTCTCATGAAAGTTCGGACTAGCAACTGTACTTAGGTGCTAAGAGCGGTAAATCTCGATGAATATCTCTCGTGCTGCTTGCTCTGCTTTAAGACACATTTCCACATCAAACCAGCCAAAGTGACAAGCTTCGTGTTCAATGCCGAGTTTCTCTGCTAGACGCTTATATGCATCACTTCTGGTAAGCCTGCCTGACTTGTAAAGCGCCTCAAACGGCGATTTACAGCGCTTCCTTGCTTCACGCATCTCAGTGGTTGCGAGGGTGCCAAGCGGTATGTTGGTGAATGGGTGCATACCAACATAAGAGCCACATCCTTTACAGCGATATGCCCAAGGCCAGTCTCCGTAGGACCGACCATAAAGCTCATCATGATGAACAATTTCCACTGTATCGCCGCAATGCTGGCAGTCCGATGGGATAGGAAGAGGATTCTTGACCCGGTTCATAGCCTTCAGGCTTGGGTTCCAAGGTGTCTTCGGTTGCATAGTTGGGACCTATCGAAAAACAACACGTTGGGTGCGTGTCACGCATTGGTTTTGAACTCTGTTGCAGACCTCAGCAATGATGTAGCCGCTGAATGGGAGAGCGAAGACGGCTTCTGAGAGATTGAACCTATTGCTTCCGCATTGGCCTGTCATGTCCGGTAGGTAATAACAACTGAGTGTGAAGTAGTCGCCGTCATAGCAGTACCGGTCGTCGTCATCGCAGTCCAGGTGATAAATGGGTGTGGCGTCCTGGGTAGACTGTTTATTTCCAAGGTAGTAGGTGAGCTCGTACCCTAGATCCGGCTTACCAAGTCGGATGAATAGAAGAAATTCACCATCATTGAAATACGGGTCAATTTCTGGGATTTCGTCGAGCGCATTGTCATTGCTACCGATAACGTAGAAGTCTTCTATGGACAGCACGCCAGTGTCCTGGAAATCTTCGGGCTTGCAGCCAGTCAATGCTGTGATGACGGCTAATAAAGAAAATATAAATAGGCTTTTCATGTTGGATTCCTTACGCATAAAGTGCGGTGTGAAAAATATGTTCAACCGTGAAACCACGGAAAGGCTCGGTGGTATCAACAATCTCCTGCAATTGCTCAATGCTGAACTTCGCAAGAACGTCCTCTTTGTAGTGTTCATATAACCCCGCTACGCCACACATCGTGGCCACGCGCAGAAGGTTCCTGCGATCTTCAGCTGAAGCTTTTGCTTGTCCAGCAAGTACCGCTAATAGACGGTCCAATATGTCTTTATCCATTTGTCTACCTTTGCTTTGAATGAAGGAAATATGCTCAGTTGAACTGCAATTTCAGCGTCCGCTTTACTCGGACAACTTTCACCTCACCCAAGTAGCTATATCTGCGCTGGAAGTGATAGTCGTCCCAATGCTCAAAATCTGGCGCATCTTGTTCTCCGATCCGCTTCACTTTGTTCTCTGTCTTCTTGCCGTAAAGCTTGTAGACATTTCCCGATTCAAAGACGACGGTATCTGGATTTCTGGCGTTAACAATCGCGGCATTACCTCTTTCCACGATGGACATTGACTCTTGGTGCATGACGGCATCTCCCTATTGATGATTCCAACGTACCCCAGAAACCTGAACTAGCAACTCCGGTCAAAAGTCAGTATTTTGGGGAAATCAACCAAGGATTAGGGAGGGCATATAGTGAAGGTCTGCTGGCTACAGCTTGTTTTTATGGTGCTTGTCAGTGGCGCATGTTTAGGTGCGCGAGCGTCAGAACAAGAACAGGTATCTTTCTCCCTGGTCCGCCTGGTTCAAGACCGCTCCTTCTATGCGGGACGCTACCAACCGATCATCGATGGCCGATTCAACATACAATTAACATTCAATGGCCAGACTATCAGCCAATATCAATTCAGTCCTGGTGCTGCTCTGGGAATCACTTCAACAGTGGCGTTTGTAGCTGACCAGAGAGGGCAAGCATTTACCTTAGAAGGCGACACAGATTCCCTTAAAAATGGTCAGTGCATCATGTATCTAAGATCTGGTGGTGTTGTACGTCATTGGGCTTTAATGACTTTGCACGACTGTCTTGAATGAGTTGCTGGATCAGAATCCCGTGAGATATTCGAGTAACAACTAACAATTCGGGTATCGGCGAGGTTTCGAGATGGCAATGGTAGAGTACATTGCTCAGCCGCCAGGTGTAGGCAATCGAAGGCAGCTTAGCGATATTGAAAAAGACCACATCGTCTGTTTATTGAGGGCAGTGGAGCGTTTACCCATACTAAGCCAGCACGCAGTAGACGGTGTTGAAACAAAGGTGTCCTATGAGGTGCTGTGCAGGTGCCTGGAGGGTATCCACAAGAACCATCTTGAATTATCAAAATATGCAACTGCTGTACTGAGTGAGGAGAGGACGGATGAAAAATCAATTTAAGTTGACCAAACCATGCGCCAATTGTCCTTTCCGTAATGATGAGAGCGCTATTCACTTGGAGCCCGGTAGAAGGGAGGAAATCATTGAAGGCCTATTGTCCGGCCAAGACATGACGTTTCATTGCCATAAGACGGTTTACAGGGAGGACGGGCGAAACTTTGATGAGGAAGGAAACTATCATCCTACAGATGTTTGCCAGTGCCCAGGAGCTGCTGCCGTTGCCAGAAAATATGGACGTGACACTGTGATGGTACAGGTTGCTACGAGAATGGGCGTAATATCTGAAGACCATTACGATTCCGCCCTGGAACTGACCATCGGAAAAGACCAGCTTAACGTCGATCCGCAAAAAGCGAAAATATAGAAAACCGCCCGAATCCTCGATAGTTGCTAGTTAGGAAACCCGTGAGATATTCGATGAAAAGGCGAATATATTTCACGAGGCGAAGACTATGGATCTCTTTCCTGATTTAGAAACCACAATCCCAAGAACACTATCGGAGCTTATCGAAGCCAGGGATAAGAAGGGGGTTGTTGATCTGCTGCGTACTCTCCCACGCGACCAATTTGACGAAACCGTCTGGAAGGCTGGCCTATCAACAATAGGCCATCATCACGGCAGGCCGGCGATGATTGATCACATTATGCGGCAGCTTTAAAGGGGGTGAGCATGGATAACCAGTTTTACCCTACACCCGTATCGCTTGGAGTTAAGGCCTTCAATAAGTTCAAGAACCGGAGAATCACGCGACTACTGGAACCACAAGCTGGACGTGGAGATCTTGTGGACGTGGTGCATGAGCTTGCATCGGGACGCTACAGCAAGGTTGAGGTGGATTGTTGTGAGATTGATTTTAATAATCAGGCAATTCTTCGGGAGAAGAAATACCGAATCGTTGGCCATGATTTTTTGTCATACCGGGGAGCCTGTCTTTACAGCCATATTCTGATGAATCCGCCATTTGCTTCCGGTGTTCAGCATGTCCTTCACGCATGGAATCTTCTGTTCCACGGGGAGTTAGTGGCCATTCTGAATGCGGAGACGATACGCAATCCGTATACAAAAGAGCGTCGTTTCCTGGTAGACATCATCGAGCAGCACGGATCTGTTGAATTCGTTTCTGAAGCATTCCTGTCACCGGATACACAGCGAAAGACACCGGTAGAAGTAGCCATTATCCATCTTGAGAAGGAATCCAATTTCAAAGCGGAGTTCATAGACAACCTCAAGAAGGAAAAGGTTGAGGAGGGAATAAGAGCCGATGACATCGAGGTACCTAAAGATTTGGTCGTGCCCAAGTCAAAAATACAGAACATGGTCATTGCGTTTGAATGTGCTGTTGAGGCTGCCAGAAGCGCGGCTAAAGCGAACGCACGCGCCAATTATTACGCCAATATGTTAGGACGCTCGATTACTGATGAAACGACCAACTGTCATGATTCTGAAAGTTGCGTAAAAAGCGTAACTAGCGAACTGAATGAAGCCTATCTAAAGCTGAAGGAGCGGGCGTGGTCATCCGTACTCCGCTCAACGGAAGTCCTGGATAGACTTTCAAGTCAGGCACAGAAACGCTTGGAAAGTGAGTTTGCGTCCATCTGTGACCTTGAATTCACGGTCGAGAATATCTACGGCTTCCTGCAAGGGTTGGTGGAACAACAAGGAACCATTCAGATAGAAATGATCTGCGACGTTTTCGACATGATCAGCAAGTATCATCCGGAAAACCGAGCCTACTATCAGGGTTGGAAGTCAAACCAGAAACATAGGGTCAACGCCTACCGCGTTCTCATGACGAGGTTCATTATCCCCGCCAATCGCAGAGACTACTACTCATGGTCAAACAGTTTGGCATGGGATGATCAACAGATGTTCACAGACTTCGATAAAGTGTTTGCCATGCTGGACGGGCAGCATCACACAACACCTTATGGTGTCGTGAACCTGTTTGGCGACAAGTACAAAGAGCTAAGCAGTGGAGAACGGTGTTCAAGTGACTATTTCGACATTCGCTTTTATCCGAAAGCTGGGACATTTCATATCTTTCCGAGACGCAAGGACCTTATCGACAGATTAAACCGCATTGTCGGCAAACATAGGGCGTGGTTGCCTCAGAGCGATCAGGATGGTTCAACAGGTTTCTGGGAACAGTACGACAAGGCCGAGGCGGTTACCCGTCGAATGGACCTAAGTAGACTGAATTCGTGGCGGCTGAATCACGGCAGCGATGGTGAAAAGGAGAGGGAAGCCACCAAGCTGCTGGAGCAGCATGAGATGGCTTTGGAGAGGCTGGGAATTGATTTTGACGGAAGCAATGCAATTACAGATCAACGCGATGATGAAAGGCAAATACCACTGCTGAAGGCCTCTTGATCGAATAAATGCAAAAAAGTGGATTTAAGGGGTTGCTGGTTCAGAAAGACATGAGAGATTGAAAGTAACAAAGATGTTGAGTGCTCCTTGTGAGTGTGTTGAGTGAGGTAGGCCCCTTCGGGGGCCATTTTTCTTTCTGACAGGTAATCGATATGACCGAACAAATGTGGAAGCGACAAGAAATCAATCTCAAAGGCAGGATAACCCGTCTGGTCAATAAGATGAAAAGCGCGGATATGTTATCGGACAAACTGGAGATTAATCGTCAGGTCAAGGAGGCAAGGGAAGCTCTTAAACAGCACCGGCTTAATTTCTTTGAGATGACATCTTCAAACTAAACGGTGGCTTTCATGGATATTGTAATTAAGAACATAAGCCTTCTCACGGTCGAGCGGGGAAGACTTATGCTTTGCATCCCTACCGAAGATGGGGCTCATACTTACCAGCAAATTGATAACCCCTATCTTATTGCTCGCCTTAAAAGCGCTGCCACGAAGGATTCGAACGGTAAAGCCAGTATCAGAATCACTATATCCGGTTCTGATGGCAACAGTGCTGTTTCAAGCAGTGGTCAGGAGGATAATCAGGAATGAATACCCAAACAGCCTTCTCTTCGGTAGAGGAAGAAACGGCGCTTACAGCAATGTGTATCTGGGAAGCTCTACTGGAGCGTATGTCCGGCAAAGACTGCGATGACGTGTATTCGCAGAAGCGGGAAGAAGTCGGCGCGTGTGAGATGCGGTCTATCGTACTCCATATATTGGCTCCAGCGGTCGAGGCTGCATACAATGTCGTCAAAGACGAATACCAAGATCCGTTTGATTGGGAGTTTGTACCGGCGTTTCTTGATCTGGCAGAACCCGTCCTGTCCCGTGGACTGTGGGCAATTAAGTCGATTGAAGCAGAGCAGATAGGTAAAGAGATTCTTCTTCAGTATCAGCAAGTAAATGTGAATGGCGGAGGTGCAGATGAATAAGGCGGAATACGAGCATCTTCAGACGATGGTGCTTTTGATTGCCAAGCGCCATTTGCGGGAGTTTACCTCTGACTACATGAGAATCCTCTGCATCAAAAATGGTCTGAGAAAGGAGGACGTAACTGAGGACGACTTCGGTGGAAAGGTGATCGTTCCTTTGGTTAAGAGCCAACAGCTACAGCTAGTTAGGTCAATCCCTGCTGGACAATCAAGCATTCCAGTCTGGGCATTGAGCGCACCGTAAACGCAGCCACGCTGGCACAAGGATGTAGAAATTGAGCATTTTGGAAAAGGGTCATCTGCTGGTGGCCCTTTTTTTATATCTCCTAAAAGTCCCTCCAGTAGAATACCGTTGGACAAAACTAAGCATGGAGAAGCTCATGAACACATCAAGATTCCTACTTCTGGTCAGCCTTGCCTCTATTCTTTCTGCCTGTGGTGGCGGAGGGGGGGGATCGTCAAGCAATGGTTCGCAGGCACCAAGTAACCTAAATCCCAGTGAACCACCGGAGCTGGTATTTGAATTTGCACCGGAACCAATGCAGCCAAAGGCCTTTAACTTAGCTGCTTCCACTGGTGAAGAAGAAAATCACTTCAGTCCCGGCGATACCGTAAGTTTGATCTGGAATGTGGATGTTTACTATACAGATAACACTACGATTGGTGCAGGTGAGCAGTACCTTTACGATGCCAATGTATATTTGAGTACTGATGACCAGGTGCAGGAAGAGGACCTGACGTTATTCACCATTGAGTGCTCTTTGCCGGGTACCACTCAACATGCGTGTGCTGATACAGCGTCATTTCAATGTGTTTATGCTCAGGACAATCAGAGTACTCTCAGTTGTACCAGTATCCCTCTGGATAAGCTGCATGGATTCAAAGATCTGTCTGTCGATACCAGCTCTTGGCTGGATGTAATACCCAAGGCGGCCAATGTGATTTTTCAGGCCTGTTTGAGAGATGAGCCTGAAATGTGTACTGAAGCGGTTTACCCGATTCAGCTTAACTGAGTGTTGTCCTGGATGTACTAACAATAATGATGAGAGAAATACTTATGATGCCACCGACCTATATTGCAGGCTGTATTGATGAAGACCTACTCCAGGAATCAATGGAGGTCATGCTTAATACCGTATCTGCCAACTGTGAGTCTGGGTATCAACTCGACATCGATGTTTTGATCCGGTACGTCCAGGATGGAATGACGCTTGAAACCTTCAACTTGCTGGTGCTCAACCTCAATAGAGAGTTGAGCGCTCAGTTTCAGAAAGGCGGTGGTTCATATGGCTTCGTTATGAACTATAACCATGCCACTGTCCATTGATGGTAGTGAATATGGCCAAGAAAACCATCTTAGTCATCGACGACAACGAAATGATCATCAAAGCGCTTCGGGCGTTATTGGGCGAAGAGCACTTTGAAGTCTACGGGGCTGAGAATGGTGCTTTGGGTATTAAAGAGTACGCCAGAGTTAAGCCGGACCTTGTAATCACTGATATGGAAATGCCGGTGATGTCTGGGGAGAAGGTCATTGCGAGAATCAAGGCAGAGTATCCGTTACAGAAGGTACTTGCAATGTCGTCACGATCATCGAATGAAAAGAAAGCCATGAACGCTGGCGCTACTCGGTTTATTAAGAAACCAGTCATGCCAGAAGATGTTATCCCTTACATCTAACGAGAATACTTTGAGATCACGCTCATTCAAGAAGGGATAGCAGACTTTCGGGGACAAACTCACGCTCAATCACCAAAGACCCATCGAACGTTCTCATGAGTGATGAAACGATGGGATCGTTCATTATTTCCGTAATTTCCATCGCTTTCTGAGGGTGCTGGCTTTTCAGGTGTAGCCATAGCGAATTTTTCTGCTGCGCTGATAGCTTAGAAACACATAATCCCGGCTCGTATCTGCCGGATGGAACGGGAGTAGGCCAGTTTGGTTTATTTTCTTTGGGCATGAACGCAATCGTACTTAAATGCACAGCCACGGCACTTTCCTACATTCGGCCATGCCTTCATCCTTACACCGGCTTTAGCTTGCCTGGTAAGTATTACGTATTCCTTAATCTCATTGAATAGAGCTTTGTCTGCACGCGGCAGCTCGATGTATTGTTCAGAGGTTGCTGTCTTAACAAGCAACCGCGTGACCTGGTAACCGTTTCCACGCGCTGCAAGAGCGGCACACTTTGCTTGCACCACATCGCTTGTGAATACTGGGCCGCGACGGCTTTTATACTCAACAGCCAACACGCCTCCGCGTACTCTGTACATGAGATCCGGCTTACCCAGGACCTCGAAGACCTGGTTAAAGAAGGGCTTTGTAGACCGGCCCTTGTCCATCCAAATAAGCTTGCCTTCAATACCAAGGTCGCTTCTGGACCTAGCAATGCGCCGGATGAAGTTGTAGAGAAGGGCAGCGGCAGCAAGTCCAAGCAGGCCATACAACAGAATATCAATCATCCCCATGCCTCTCCTGGATTCGACGAATATTCCAGTCCACCAAGTACCGCATGAACCTGGAGATCAAGGGTAATTTACGCGCTGCGATGACCAGGTAAGGGGATATGGCATAGTAAACCGTGATGAAAACCCTGCCTGTGGTGTGAGAAGCGAGCCTTTGGTCGCGATATTCCCTCAGTAGGCATGTATTGGGGTGGTCGCTCCCGTATAGATGAGTTGCAACGAAACAGCGTCGGTCTTCAGCTTGACGATTCAGTGCTTCATGACTGACCTCTCCCTTAGCCCTGGCTTCGATAGACTCTTGGGATGGTTTGGTCCCTTTTTCCTTCAGCTCCAGGTAATGAGGGCAATAGGATGCCCTGCCAACATCGCTGGCGGACACCCATTTTGACTTTCTGCTATTGCCCATGATTGTCTTCCCGGCTTTGCCATTTCTTGATGTTCAGGGATGAAACGTAGCCGTCCACGGTTACTTTAGTTGTATCATCTCGATACAAACTAGCAACCGCATCATTGTCCATGCTCGACCGCTTAGAGCAGAAATAAACGATATTCACCAGAGCGTTCTGGTACCCGGTGATGTCGGTGATGCATCTTGATAATGCCTGGCGGACGGTGAAATCCATATTCACGGAATAGGCATCGTTCAATCGGGGGTTGGCTGCGATATTGAGGACTGCTTTTCCGGCAGGTTTGAGACGTGAGCTCACCAGAGAGAAGAACTCAAAGGTGGCTGTGTGCATAGGTATCGTGGCGGCATTGGTATACAGATCCACGACAATAACATCCCATAATTTTTCGCTGGTAAGCAGATAGGATCTGGCGTCCTGGGCTATGAATTCACCTTTGATGGGTTCCTCAAGGAAATACTTCTCTGCAATTGGCTTGATCTTTGGGTCAACGTCCAGATAGGTAAAGTTTGCGCCGTGAGTATCTTCTGCCGAGAGGGTGAAGCCCCCGGCACCGAGTACCAGAATATCCTTCCCGGTCATGTCATCTGCAAATATGCCCTGTTTCATGATCTCAATGTACGGCCAACCTTTTCTGTCCTTTTCCCCGATGAATGAGGCGCTACTGCGATTGATGATGAACCGCTTGCCTTCCGGATGCTCTGCAACGTAGAAATTCGAGTAGGGGGTAGTCGCGGCGAACAAGCGATCTGGGATTTTTACGTTCAGCGTGAACGCGATGACCAGGAAAGATAAAGTTGCACCAACCACATATTTCGTTTTGCTGTTGTTCCAATCAACCAAGAAACAGAGGCATACCGCGAGGATCAGGCAATTGATGAAAATGGAGTACCCAACTCCAAGGAAGTACATGAGCAGCAAGGATGTGATCAAACATCCAAGCACGTTACCAATCGTACTTAGCGCCGTGGCATTGCCCGTGGCTTCGCTCTTGCGGGTGTCGTGGTCTGCGGTGTTGAGCAGTAATGGGACGGTTTGCCCAAGAAAAAACACCAATGGGGACATTATAAGCAGGCTGAACAGGAATAGGTGGATCAGGGGATTGCCCAAATAGGGCGTTCCTTGGGTGATGTCTGCGATGGACAGAAAAAAGAAGCTCACAAAGCTGTAAGACAGCCCAATACCAAACAGGGCGATGCTACCAACCAGGTTCATTACCAGGGACTTGGCATACCGCTCAGAAGCCTGTTGGCCACCCCAGTAGTAACCCAATGCCAGAGCACCCAGGAAACAACTGATGATGATTGAAGTGCAAAGCACCGAGCTGCCAACGAAGGGTACTGTCTGGCGGATGGTGATCATCTGCAATCCGGAGCTGGCCAGCCCCTCAAGGAGCAGGATGAGAGCAGCTTTCCGCTTGGTCGTCATATAAAACACCACTAAATAAATAATTATTGATGTTCAACATAACGAGAAGAGGACTCAAATGCCGCAATAAATGGGTCAAAGGGTGGGGTCCCTTTAAAGCCTTGCGAAGAGTGGATATTTGATGTAACTTTTATCGTGTGGTCGTATAGCGTCCATATTTCAATCAAAGGTGCCTTATCGAGTCACATAGACGGCACCGAGCTGAAAAGCTTGGCTCCAACTGAACAACCTTCCTCTGCCGTAGCATTCACGGCTGTATCAACATCAAGTCTACCTCCTAAAGCGCCAAGCATTTTACCTTCAAGGTTTTCACCTTTTACTCCAACCATTTCGTTTCACACCTTTTTCCAGGGCGTTTAGGCGTGTTCTCTGCACGTCCATAGAGAACAGCCCTAAACCACCTTCGTGTGTCTCCGAATCTTGTTGCTGTTGTTGTTTTGACAATGGCACCTGATAAGTACCCCCAATCTAGCCATGAAACGGGTACGAACGCTGCGGCGTTTTGGCTAAATACTCAACCAATTAATTGGAGACACTTTATGTATAACTTCGATTTCAATGCGCATCAGCAGCTTTCCGGAAGTCCTAAGAACGATGTTCAGCAGGCTATCGCAAAAGCAAATGAAAAAGCTCATATGGGCAATTTCAAAGTGTGCGTAACTACAGCAGGTGATGTTCTGGTTCTGCCGGAATTCTCTGTTCTGATGAGGGATGATATTGCCGAGATCGTGTACGACACGGACCACGGTTATAGCTTCAAAACTTCATCAAACTAAGGGGACAACAAATGGAACTTATTATGCTTTGCATAGCGCTGTTTGTTTTCTTCTTTGGGTCGGTTATTGCCATGCAGGCCATAGAGTTTGGATTTCGCGTAGGCGATAAAGCTCTGGAAGCCTCTGGTAAATTGGTAAAGCTGCCTTTCAAGATAGCTTTCAAGTTGATCTGCTTTGCAGGCAAACACCTCATCAAGCGATTGATGAAGAACAAGCCTCAAGAAGTCACGATCAAGCCGATCTTCGCTGTTACACCGCTGGAACTTCAGCACATGCGTAACAACAACCTCCTTCAATCAGGAAAGCGCCAACCTGTACTGATTGAACATCCTCCACAACAGACTAAATAGGAGATACATCATGTATCAGAAAGTCATTCTTATTGGCCGTGTAGGTCAAAAGCAATTGGGTTACACCAAAACACAAAAGCCGGTCGCGCAATACTCGTTGGCAACAACGAAGTCCTTTAAGGACAAGCAAACCGGCGATTGGAATGAGCATACTGAATGGCACCGTTTGGTCTCATTCAACCAGTGCGCCGAGCATGTGAACAACAAGCTTGAGCCTGGAGATCTCATTCAAGTAGAAGGCGAATTGCGCACGCGCAAATGGCAGGATCAAAGCGGTACCGATCGTTATACCACTGAAATTGTGGTGAATGATTTTCCGAAGAAACTGCCTCGCTACTACAACCGAGATGGTCAAGCTGCACCTGCACAACAGCAGGCTCCTCAGCGACAATCATCACAACCAATGGCACAAGCTGTCGGTCAGGAGTTCATGGCTCAGGGACCATCATTCGACTCGTTCGATGACATGGACATTCCGTTCTAGCCCGGAACTGATTTAACGCTTGTTTCACCCTGATGGGGACTTTCCCCTACAGGGTAAGCCCCATCATTTTCTCTATGGAGAATGACTATGGGCTTTTCACGAAAAGAGGTTTATTTCTGGCTGGAGACAGCGAGCGATGAACAACTTCAGCACATGCTGAACACGTCGAAAGATATGCTCAGTATGCTCACCGACAAAGAACAGGTTTCATCGTTGAAATGGCTTCGCGCCAAAATCATCGAAGAAATTAATGCCCGAAGAGAAGCTAAACAAGCTTAAAGCTTTGTTTGCGTTTTAACTTTTCGAGCAACTGGTCTTGCTCTTCCGGAGTACCAAAAGCGATGGATCGTATTGCTTGCCACTCTAATGTGTCAGGCTTGCCTTTCAATCGTTTATCGGTCTCCTCTTGCAGATACTCCATAAAGTACGGGATCGCCGCCTGTCTTGCCTGGATGTACTCCGCATACGTCTTGATAGCTTTGGCATCGATACCGGCTTTTGCCAGTAACGGAGCCTGATTGTCGAGACCAACCCTTGTAAACCTGAAATTACCTTGGTCATCCACGATGTAGTCTTGGGTTTGCATATCTCAATACCTCCTGGGGTCATTATACCTCACATACTCAACTAGCAACCTGGAGCAATCCTATGAATCAACCGCAAAACCAAGTGGCGCAAAAGCCCACTAACCAATGGCACCAGGCAATTGAGTCCGCCAAGGACAAATTCTCTGGTTCCGGTCTGGACTTCTTTCAGGAGCAGATCTTTGCCACCCAACTCTTGATGAATAACAGCTACTTGCTGGATGTCGCCAAGAAAAACCCATCGAGTCTTCGCCTGGCGATGTACAACGTAGCGGCAGTCGGATTGACGCTGAACCCTAACCAGGGTCTGGCCTATCTGGTACCGCGACGATTACGCAAGAACGAAGACCCGAAAGTGATGCTCGACATCTCCTACCGGGGATTGATCACTATCGGTGTTGAAACGGGTGCAATTCGCTGGGCCAAGGCTGAACTTGTCTATGAGAAAGATCAGTTCACCTACAAAGGTCCAGCCGAGAAACCAGACCACTTCTGCGACCCTTTTTCTACGGAAAGAGGAGCCGTTCGAGGTGGCTACTGTATCGCGGAACTTCCTTCTGGGGGTGTCCTGGTCGAACCTATGTCCAAAGCGGACATGGACAAGATTCGGGATGTCTCAGAGGCCTTCAAGAAAGGTCTTGGCCCTTGGGTCGATTGGGAAGATCAGATGCAACTGAAATCGGTAGTGAAGCGTGCTTCCAAATGGTGGCCAAAGTCTACGCCTCGACTGGCTAAAGCTCTCCAGATCCTCAATGAGGAAAATGGAGAAGGCCTCGCCGTCCTGTCGAAAGATATGGCAACCGTAGGAATGTTACCGCCTCCGCCGAGTCGTGATGAAGTACCGCTTACTGTACAGAATACTGTGAAACAACTGGTAGACCGTGCGGTTAAGCAAAATGCTTTTGAAGCGTGTCGGGAGTTAATGGAAAGCCGGATCAAGAATCCTGCTGAACTGTCTTTTGCATATAGCGAACTGGATAAGGCCAAGGCTGAGTCTGAAGCGAAAATGCACGAGCAGAAAATCATTAACGCCTAATTTCAACTAACACTCAACCTGCTGGGGTGATGCTTACTCCAGTGGAGGTGCATTGCCCCTTTTTTTACAAGGAATAGCGATGATCACTTCCAACTCTAACTACAGAACAACTCTGTTCTACTTCAACAATGTGGATCAGCTTCGTGATTTTGAGTCCTTCAAAATCTGCCCTGTCCACGCTGGTCAGCACATTCCAGATACTGAAGCTGATAAAGCGGATTACTGGTGTGTCATCGGAATTTATAAGGCTGAGCAAGCGCGAGCGAACCAAAGCCCTTCTTTTCCGGTAGCTGATTTACCTACTGAGCTGTACGCAAACCTGTTCGCACAACTGTGTCGTCAACTGGTCAGCAGTACACCTGACAGTGCTTCAACCAAAACACTGACAAAAGCTCTTCAGTCTCAAGCCTTAACAGCCTGAGATTAACCAATCTATCACTCAACCCACTGGGGTAATGCTTACTCCAGTGGAGATGGCATTACCTCTATTTAGAGGAATCAGTAATGTCAAATATGAAAGTAGTTGATCTTAATCAGCGTTCAGACGAGTGGTTGCAATGGCGGTCTAAGGGAGTTACGGCATCGGATATTCCGATCATCCTTGGGCTCAGTCCATACAAGACACGTTGGCAGCTTTGGGCGGAAAAAGTCGGGCGTATTAATGCTCCTGATATATCCAACAACCCCAATGTAAAACGTGGTGTTCGTCTTGAAGATGAAGCTCGCCAATTGGCCGAAGGTCGTTATGGTGAGGTTCTGCTTCCGCTCTGTGGGGAATGCGCTCGATGGGATGTGTTGCGTGCGAGCTTTGATGGGCTCGATTCAGCAATGCAACCATTTGAGTTCAAGGCCCCCAGTGAATCGGTGTGGGATGACATCGAAAAGAAAGGTGTCGAATCCAGTACGTACAAATTGTATGAGGCGCAAGTCCATGCTCAATGTACGGTTGCTGGGACGACAACCGGTCGTCTGATTTTTTATAAAGAAGGCGGTCAGGACCTAGATTTTTCTGTCACGTTAACACCTGAAAGGGAGAATGAAATCCTTGAGGCGGCAAAGCTCTTTTGGGAGCACGTAGTAACCAATACGCCCCCTGAGCCTGATCCTGAAAGAGACTGGTATATACCGGAATCTGGAGATCAGCAGTTCAAGTGGGATGCGTATGCTGATGCATGGCGCACGCAGCACCATCGCATACAAGCACTTAAAGATGAACTGAAAGTTCTTGAAAAAGAGCAGAAGGGGATTCAGAAGGCAATGATCACGTTGATGGGTCCGTTTATGCAGGCGGACATTGGTGGCGTGAAAGTTACCCGATTCATGAAGAAGGGCAGTATCGATTATGGCGCTTATCTGAAGGACACGTTCCCAGATAAAGACCTAACCGATGAACTGGAGTCCTACCGCAAAGCGTCTCGTGAGGAGTCTCGCTTCAGCAGGTCTGAAGATGAACTCGTTAATACGGATGTTGGTGAGGTTGTGACTACGGTGAAATCTGCTTACTTCTGATATGTGAATTTAAGTGTGATGCCCTGGGGAGCTTGTAGCCCCAGGGTACAAATATTTGACTTGTCCACCATCGGACACCAGACAAGAATTCCGGCTTTCTTGCCCGTAAGCAAGGGAGCCAAACATAGCGGGTACTCCTGATTGGAGGCGAGGTTCGCAGGCTTCCCTAAAGCGTTTTCGCTGAGAGCGTTTTAGGGAGCCTGTGGGCTTCAAATTCAATCAAATTTAGGAGATTCGCTATGACACATTTCGTAATGACTGAAGAACAAGTACAGCAATCAGTTGCTGGTGCTCGAATAGAATCCGCCGTTTCGGTTGCGATCGCGCAAGCCGACAAAATGTCAGAATGCGGCGGTTGCCATATGACCGTGGTGCGCACAAAGCGTCATGGAATATGTATCTATCACGACTACCAGATGAAAGTTGCTAAAGATGAAATCATTGAAGAAATCTACAGCACAGAGAATGGTTTCGTATTTCGGTCGGCTGCTTAATGGCAGCTCCGAAGGAAGTGGGCAATACATGCATAGAGATGCAGCCTGTCATCAGAATCTGCATCTTGTATTGCGCCTTACTACTCTATGTGAGGCGAGGCGGATACGTTGAGTATCTGCCTTCCTTATGTCCATTCTGGAAACGGAGTGGCTATAAGAAAGGCGAAATCGTCTTCACAGAATTTTGATCGTGCTCGCACGACAAAATAAGTGTCTATTCCGGATATTGAAACGGACACGACGGCTGCGGCTGTATATCCCTACTCAACATTTAAAGTCTTACCACGCCAGTAGGCCATCATCACCTACTGGGTGGTCGGTGTGCTTCTGGCTGGGGTGACTTATACCTCAACATAATGTAATAGGAGCACATCCATGACACATCGTGATCAAGCTTTAGCTGTTCGCACTACTTTCAACCTTGATGTACCCGCTGAGGTCATCACAGCAGGCTTTGCTGACACACAGAATCCTCATGTGCCTAACCGCGATGATGGCTATGTGTTTCGTCGGGAAACCTTGCGCGACATCCTGAGTTTTCTGGATGACCCCGATGGCGATGGTTTGTATTTTTCCGGTCACTATGGTGCCGGTAAAACAACCTTGCCCTACCAGGTAGCCGCTCGGCTTTGCTGGCCAGTTCAGTCCTTCACGGCTCACAGTCGTATGGAGTTTGATGATCTGGTAGGTACCTGGAAACTGGTCAACGGCACCATGCAATTCCTGCATGGACCCCTAGCCGTTGCCATGCGTGAAGGTCACTTGTTCATATTGAACGAAATCGACCGCGCCGATCCTGGTCAGCTTGCTGGTCTGCATGATGTCCTTGAAGGGCATCCCTTGGTTATTGCAACCAATGGAGGAGAGGTGATTCGCGCACATGAAAACTTTCGATTCATTGCCAATGGCAACAGCATGGGATCTGGAGACAGTACCGGGCTGTATCAAGGCGTTAACCAATTGGATATAGCCTTTATGGATCGATTCAGGGTGGTCGAAGTTGATTATCCAACCGAGGATGTCGAAATGATGATCCTCCAAAAGAAAACACCAGAGCTTCCCGAAGAAATCCGTCGGAACATGATTCGCGTTGCGAACCAGATCCGGAGGCTGTTCATTGGTGGAGAGGAATCGGCTACGCCGTTGACCATTACGATGTCTACTCGTGCCTTGTGCCGGTGGGCAAAGTTAACCCTGGTGTTTCGCAATGCGCCTAACGCGCTCGCTTATGCTTTGAATCAGTCGTTGCTCGCAAAGGCTGAACCTGAACAGAAGATTGCGATCGAGCAAATTGCTAGAGACGTGTTTGGCTCAACCTGGCAACAGGGAGAGGCAGCATGAGCAATGATTTCGTCGTACTTCATTACCAGGATGGCAGCTCCGATAAGATTTGGGCTATCAACAAAGTAGCGAATGCGGATAACTCGCACACCGTTTGGTTTGGTAGACGCGGAACCAAGCTGCAAAGCAAAAAAGTTGGCTATAAAACATGGTCGTCTTTAATGCAAAGCAAGCTGGATAAGGGCTATCGCGAAGTGGAAAACGTCACTATTGATGTTGAAAACAGCGTGGTTGTTCCTTTTCTTCAGGCAACTGAAGAATCCGAAGAGTTACCTGATGCCTTGTGGTACCGGGTGTCCAATCAGGTTCCTGTGAATGTGATTCGTGACTATCTGAATATCACTATTCAACTGGTTTCCGAGCATAGCAATGAGGAGTTAGAGCGGTTAATTCAGCTTCCGACTTACAAAGCGTTATATGCCGGAAAAAAGAGCGGTGGTGCTGACTACACGGAGGGGCCTTTGGCCCTTCTGCTGTTGTTTGGTTTACGCCGTTACCTAAATGATGTTGCTGGTTCTCCGCTATCTACGGAAATCATGCAGATTGCTAATGATGGAAGTGAGCTTCTCCCTGAGAGGTTTGCGGACATTGAGGACTATGTTCGTTCCTATGCCATTGGGTTGTTTGAACACAACGGATGGTTTGGGAACCGGACAAGTGGTGATTGGAAGGAATATGTCGATGGCGTAGCCAGACAGCATAACCTTTCTCACTACACCTCAGTAACTGGCATCAAGCCATTAGCAATTGCGATGGGATGTATTGACGCTCCGATTGATCTGACGGTTATCCGTACAGAGACAAAGGCCGCGTTTTTCTGACTGTCGCCAACTTGGATGGGCAACCGTCCTACTCTCAACCTCCTCTGGCCTTTGGGCCAAATACTCAATATCGCTAGGTAACTAGCTAACTCAACCACTTTCTCTACAAGGAGATACACATGGAATTTATCCGTGGGACCACACTCGTCCATTTGAAAATGCGCTGCTGGGGCGGAGAGAAAAAGGCCTCCCGAGACAGCGACATTCACTTAGGCGCTGACGGCAAAATGCCGCCAGAAAAACTGCTCGATTTGGGCAGAAAGAAGATATTTCCACCAAAGGCGCTCGACCCTTTAATGAGTAAGCGTAAAGCGGCGGAAAGAGCTTGTTTAGCGGAAGGTACACGTTTCATGGGCGGCTTTGCCGTACCAGATGATGTTGTAGAAGGTCTTGTGGCCAAACTCGAAGACATCAAGGAAATGTTCTATTCGGAGTTGCAGGTATTTCTTGCTGATTTCGATCGGAACAAAGAAGCGTGGATCGCTGAGAACGACGAATTTGCACACATCATTCGTGACCAGGTTCCTGACCGGGAAACGGTGTCTAAGTCGTTTGAATTCTCCATCAAGCTTTACAAGCTACAGCCACTCGAAGGCTTCGAGCCTGACGAAAATGAAGTGGCGAACCAGATCTTGCATGAGGTGGGTTTAACCTGCAAACAGATGTCTGATCGCATGTTAGACCGGAAACGGTCAATCAGCGGTAAGAACCTCTCTGAGCAGCTCGATCCTCTTATCAAGAAACTCGATACCTTGTCGTTCGGTAATGGTCGCATCCTGAAGGTACTTAATGAGTTTTTTGCTCTGCAAAAAGCCATTCCGATGGAAATGATTGACCAGGATCACCCGACATTTGGGCAAGTGCTTACCTTCCTTTCAATGTGTTCCGACAGCGACAAGCTTGAACGAATCATTGATGGACAATTTTCAGTAAGCAAGCTCATAGAGGGTATGAAACGGTCGGTAACGGTTTCCAGCTCGTCTGGACCAGAGCCAACCATACCAAAATCAACCCAACCTGCGGCTGTGACAACGCACACCATAACGGCTGGGGCTTACTTCTAGGGAGGTTCGTATGAACAAACTGCAAACCGCCCTGGAAAGGGCTCTACCTATTGTTGCGGCTGCCTATGGCGAACAGTTCGGTGTCAATGTTGTGCTGTCTGGCACGGACGCATACACCGATGGCGAGACCATTTACTTGCCTTTGCTGAACGCTATGAGTGAGTTGAGAGAAGTGTTGTTTGGCTATCTCGCTCACGAAGCTGCGCACGTTCGATCATCGGATTTCAACACCTTGAAAAAGTGTAAGAGTCCGATGGAGAAATCCTGTACCAACCTCATCGAGGACATCAGGATCGAGCGTCTCATTCAGGAAGTGTTTCCTGGTACTCAGTTTACGCTGAATGCCATGTGGAGCTATATCGTGGAGCAGGGCATGAGCCCTCCCGCGACGCCTGAAGACAATGAAGCAACCCAGTTGTTTCAGTACCTCTTACATCGCTTGCGATCGGAGGTGCTGCATCGGGACGCTTCAACTCCGCTGGCGGAGTCAAGCCAACGGGTGGTTGAACAGACATTTCCGGTAGGTTTTTTCGTCCGTTTGGATGGCTTGCTTGGAAAACACTTGGACAACTTAACCTGTAGCGACGACTGCCTGAAGTTGGCGAGAGCCATACTCAAGGCCTTGAAGGATGCTGAAGAAGAGGAACGCCAACAGCAACAAAGCCAGGAACAACAGCAGCAAAGCAGCGATTCATCGCAAGGTGATCAAAGCCAACAAGCTGGTGGATCGGGTGGAAGTGGTGACGGCGAATCACAACCTCAACCGGGAAAGGCGGACTCATCGAACGATGGTGATGCTAACCAGGGGACAGGAGACTCACAGCAGTCCAGCGCAGACAGTGATGGCAACGGCAACCAAGCTCAGGATACTGGGTCAGGAAACCAGTCATCGTCGGCCCAAGGTGCATCGGATTCGTCCGGTGATCAGGGTCAACCTCAAGGTAGCAACGGTGCTTCTTTGCATGAGCGGCTCATTAACGAGACCAATCTGCCAGAGGATGCCGTTGGGCAGCTACGAGAGCAATTGGCAGATCAAGCCCGTGAAGACAACGATGGAGAACGTGTGGCCATTGATACGTCCAGCGTGGGGAGTGATGCCAGAAATCATGGTGATACCAGTAGTTTGAAAACCGGCATTCTTGCCTCTTCAACTATTCGGTCGCGCCTGCTCGGTCTGCTGCAAGCCCAAACCCGTCAAAAGCAATGGTTACATACCAGAGGCAAGCGGGTAGACGGCAAACGCCTGGCCAGACTGCCAACCGGCGATTCGCGGGTGTTTATCCAGCGAGAGGAGATGCAACGACCTGACACTGCGGTTCATGTGCTGCTTGATTGCAGCGGTTCCATGAATCGAATTCAGGAAGTCGCAAATCAAGCCACGGTGTCCTTGGCATTGGCTGTATCCACTATCCCGAAGTGTGACATCGCTGCGTCGATGTTTCCGGGTATTGGTGGAGAGGTCAGTCCGATACTGCATCGTGGTCAGCCTGTTCGTGCTGGTCTGGGACGATTCGCTGTTTGCTCAAGTGGCGGTACACCATTGGCAGAAGCCATGTTGTATGCCGCCAGAGAGTTAGTGGCGAGTAAGCGTCAGCGCAAGGTGCTCATCATCATCACTGATGGTGCCCCAAATAATGGGGGAGCAGTTCGATATTTGAACGACCTTGTTGCTGGTCACGTTGATACCTATGCAATTGGTATCGGCTCAACTGCGGTTAGTCAGTACTTCGAGAAGTGGTCTGTGATCAACGATGTGAAGGAGCTTCAAAAAGCTCTTTTCACGATTGCTGGCCAATTCCTCGATCTGCACTAATGGCTTCGCTCAACACCCTGCGGGGATACATCTCCCCCGCACGGGTGAGGTGTGTCTTCCCGCTACACCGGGAGGTCCACTATGGAGCAACTGTCATTGATGGACTTGCTTGAGGCGCTTGAGAACGACACAAAGTTCGAGGGTGACCTGGAGAAGATCCTTACCGATGAAGATATTCCGTACCTTCGGGAAAACCTACTAATCGAGTCAGTGAAATCTGCCTTTGGTGAAAGTCGTGGTGGCCAGAAACGTAAGCCATCTGATGAAGCCTGGGAGTGGATTATTTCGGAAGATCGGGAGCTGCCGTTCTCGTTCAACCAATGCTGCCTCGCTTGTGGAGTCGATCCCGACAAGATGCTTGATTGGCTGCGTTACTACAAACGCAAGTTCATGAGCTAACTCAACCCAAACCTGGGACATAAACACTGTGTCCCTATGGGCATGGTGTGTCCCTCACTCAACGAAAGGTAAACACCATGTCTAATACTCAACAAAATGTAATTAAACATCAGCAGGTAAATGCACGCGGTACACCGGTTCGCCAAATCACGGTTTATACCCCGGAGCGAGTAACAGAGCTGTTCTATCAGTTTGTTATGGAGCAATGGGTACCGTACAAGCGAGTCGTTCATTCCGTGCATTGATAAAGGGGCCTCGCCCCTTTGTTTCACTGGCTGACAGTGGAACTGAAAAATTTGGTGAAACTGTCAGAGGGAGATACCTATGAAGAAACGAAACTCAACTGAAATGAAGCGCCGAATGGAAGGCCGTTGGCTTGCTGCTTTCAAAGCACTCGCGCCAGCACTGGATCAGGCCATCGACAACCTCGGTACGAATGTACCTTGCCCGGTTGAAGGTGGAACGGACGGTTTTAGGCTTTTCAAAGACGCCAACTACACAGGCGGTGGAGTAAAACAGTCATGGCGTATTATCCCGGAAGGGATCGATATGCTCATGTGGGTAAATGATTGGTCCTTTACCAAGGTCTACGATGAACTTGAAGCCTGGTTGGGTGATAAACCTGTCGAGGCTGGACCGAAATATCTACCAAAGCCTAAGCCTGTAGATGAAGAGGGTCTGCGCAAGTGGCTGAACAGGATTTGGAAAGAGGCATTGCCTTTGACCGATCTTGCAGCTTATCCAGCTCGGGCCTACTTCAGCTACCGTTGGGTGAATACTGCTGCATTGTCTGCCAACGATGTGCGGTTTCATCCTTGTCTTAACTACAAAGACAAACAGGGCAACGTTCTCGGTAAGTTCGGAGCAGTCCTGTCCTTGGTGCGCAATAACGAGGGAGAGCCAGTCGCGATACATCGGACGTTCATCACTAAAGGTGGATTGAAGGTAAATCTCGGCAAAACTCATAAACCTAAGAAGATGACGCCTTCTGTGAATCAACGCAGTAAGGGGCGGCATATTCGGTTGTTTGCACCACAAAACGGTTACTTGGGAGTCTCTGAAGGTCTGGAAACTGCGCTCGCGGTATACCAGGCTAAGCAGTTTCCCGTTTGGCCGGGCCTGTCCAACACAATACTTCAATCGTTCGTTCCTCCAAAGGGCGTGCATACGATTCTGAATTTTGTGGATAAAGACAGAAACAAAGCAGGGGAGAATGCGGCGGAAATTCTTCGGGCAAATTTAGCCCCTAAAGGTATTCGCGTTATCGACCTGTTACCTCCAACGCCGATTCTCGATACCGATGAAAAAGGTGTTGATTGGGCGGATCAGTTGAAAAGGGATGCCAGTGGCTTTGGTCTGATAGACCAGGCACTTGCCTTCAGCCGACTGAAACAAGCCTGACTACCTCAACTACTACCCTGCGGGGACACGCTCCCCAAGGGGAGTAGTGTTTCTGCGGGTTTCCTCAACATAAGGAGATCAATATGCAGAATGATTTACCAACCACGCAGTCGGACGAATTACCGGTTAGCAAACTTGAACAAATGGCTTATGGCCATGCGACAGCCCAATTCATTAGCTGTGACAACGGCTTTGAAGGTACCTGGTTTGAACGCTATCAGTATCTGTCTGAGTGTGTTTCAGACAACAAGGAGCCTGAAGGGTGGGTTGCGTGGCAGCCTTTTGAAACATGGGAATGGAGCGACATTGTTGAGCAGATCGACAGTGAAGCTGACTCATTTCTTTCCACAATGAAGCAAGCGCTGGAGTATGCCAAAAATGGCATTGTCGCTTCAGCAATTGATTGCTCACTCGATAGCGATATGAATCAGTTGGATATGATTCATTTGATCGAGCTGGGTTCCAAAGAGCAGTAAACCACTGGTGAAGTAATTCACCAACATACGATGAATTCGACCCTGGAGGGTGTTGCCCTTCAGGGGCTACATCCGTCCGGACGTTGAGGTCATTAAACGAAAGGAAGGTGTAGTATGGATAATCGTAGAATGTTCAGGGAAATCAGCAGGCTCCGCACAACGGACCTGTTGATTGCCAAGATGGACTGCACCAGGAGAATTGCCCTGTTTAAATCGTTGAAGCTTGGTCTTCTCGGTTTGCTGGGTATCTTCGTTGGCCATGTCGCCAAATCACTGTTAGCGGCACAAGCTATGTCTTGGATAGACTACCTGTCTGTCTCTCTGGCTATGTACTGTGTGATTGGCTATTTGGTCCTCGATGCTCTTGAAGCAAGTTCAACCGCTCTAAAAGAGCTGATCTGCGACCTACTTGCCCTCCGGATGAGTAGGACCGGGAAGAAGTCTTGACAAAAAGCTTCTCTGGGATTATTTAACTAAGAGGGTACAAGTTATGTGGATCACAGTCATGAATCTTTTAATGCTGTTAGCTGTTGCGTTATTACTACTGTTTACTGGGATAGCCGTTCGCGCCTATGTGCAAGAGCGTCACTCCTGGAAAGACATTGAAGTAAAAGCGAGCCAGTCTGGCATAAAGGGATTTGATGAATAACAGTTAAGGGCCTCTTCGGAGGCCTTTTTCTTATCCGTATTATTTTGATGGGCAGAAGGGCGATACTTCCAAGTATGCCGCGTTAATTGAGCAGGCAAAATGATATAGCTTCCAAAAGCCATCCAGCTTGTTTCTTTCCAGTACATCTTTCACGGTTCGTGAATCACAAAGCAGCCTTGGTAGGCGGATAACGTCACCATTTACGGTATAGGAAATAGTTTGAATGTCCGGTATGGACTGAGAAAGTAAGCACGAGATTTCAGCTTCAGATACTTCTAGTTTTTCGACATCCGCGACGGTATATGAGCGGATCTCTTTTCCAGGAATAAATTCCAAATAATCTGCCTTATCTCCTATAGCCTGTTCAATGTAAGGAACGGCGCTCTTTATCAGTTTGTGTCGAAGTAAACTCGATATTTCAGGCTCGCTTACCAGGTCAATTCTAAGGCGAGGTAATGGTGCATCCATTCGGTACCAATGCACGAGATCAATCCCTTCACTGCGGCTTTTAACCAGGTGCTGAAGTTCTCGAAAGAATAGGGTGCTGGACGGTATGGATAAGGTTTCCGATACGTCTATATCGCTAAAGTCGGTCATGTTGTCCCCCGGTTCGTCTTGGACCGACTCTTCATACTATGCACCGAACGTCCGGTGTCATCAAAAAACTGGAGATTTCTAAAGAAAGTCAGGCCATTAAGGAGGTAGTTCTTCAACATGGAGTGTTTCGCCCGAAGATTTGCGGAAACTGAATACAAACACACCAGCGATAGAACCTGGTTGCAGCGGCTTGCTAAGGCGTGTCGCGCATGTGCGACAAAGTATAACGTAAAGTCGCACATATGAGACAGCTACGGCGCAGATTATCTGCATTCATGAAGGCAAAACGAGGTGACAAGCCCCTTCGGGAGTTTGCGGCTAGGTATGCCTTGTCAAAAGACACTGTAGCTCGGATTGAGGGCCAAGATCAAAATGTGACCATCGACATGCTGGAGCATATGTGTAAGGTATTTCGGTGCGATGTAGGTGATCTCTTCCCGCCAGTTGATGTGAGCTCTGCTGACGGGGAATAGCCGTTATTTTTTCGACTCTTTTGCGATCTCAACCAATTCAGCCTGAAGTGACTTGTTATCGTCTCGTGCTTCTTTCAATTCTTCTTTGAGGCCTTTGATTTGCTCGTTTCGCTCGTCAACTCGTGCGGACAGGGCAGCCAATTCAGTCTGAAACCGCGCATTCTCTCCTTGGGCAGCGTCCAGGTCAGACTTCAATTTCTGGATCTCTTCACCTTGTTCGTGCTCCAGTGTGAGAAGATCTGCAATACGTGTCTCCAGGCGAGAAATCTCATTCAGAGCTTCATCTCTCTCATGGGCTGCGGCGTCTATATTGGCTTGGGCTTCTTGCTGTATTTTTTCAACGGTAGCAGAAGCCAGTTTACTCGCTGCTGTCCACACCTGGCTGAGAGAAGTCTCGATGGCTTTTTTCAGCTCAGATGGAATTTCAAGGGCCGCTACAACTCGTGCCTTTTGTGACTCTCTCCATTCTCGCATGACGGGAGAAATGTGGGATAACGATCCACTCCCCATGCGCTCGCGTACCTGCTCATTGGTTGGGTTCTCGTTGCCCTCGGCAACCAATGCGTTGGCGGCCTCAACGATCCTTTCTTTGATTTCCGGTTTGATCTTCATGGGTCTCTTGCCTGTTTTGTATCAAATGTATGTATGTATTGTACATACAATACATACTATAAATACAATACGCAACAACCTGAGTCCGTCCAAGACTCTCCAAGTGGAGTTTTTGGCAGTTGCTAGTTTCAGGACACGTGAGATAGTGGATTTAATCGAATCAGGAGACGAGCATGGACTACAAGTTTTTGAGTGTGGATCTGTCTGCGGCGACCTTTGAGGGACTCTCTTTGTCTCATCATCGGAAGATCGCATTATTGGGTACCATTACCATCTGGCTGGGGGTGGGTTACGCCTTTTACCTGGCCGCGTTGCGGTTGGATGCCCTTGGGTGGGCTGAGGATGTTGCTTCAGTTTTCCTAATTGGCGCGTTGATTCATTACATCGCTGGTGGTCAGTTCATCATGTATAGCGCTGCTCAGACGTTGGCTAGGGTAACTCCGCTCGGTGTCCTTTACCGACAGGACAAGGCCGTGCTTGATAGAGCCAAAAGAGAGCTGCTCTCGATAGCTCGGGAGGTTCAGTTCAGGGATTACCTGGAATATGGCAAGATCAATCCAGCTATTCGATCCCGTAGTAGTTTGGTGGTGATGGCTCACCAGAAGAAAGGTGATCTGAATCAGTGGATTGGCAGTGCTCGGAATCTTAAGCAACTGGCAAATCTTGTTTATCAAATATACCTAGTTGAACAAATCCTGGCGCAAGACATCGAGTCCGAACTTCAACCTTCCTAAATCATAAAGGGTCATTCTCGCATGACCCTTTAAACCTCCTTTTCCTCTTCAGAATTCATACCATAGCTTCCAGTAAAAATGGAGGCTTGGATGTTTATCAGTACACCCTTTGTCAGATTCGCAGTTAACCGTCTCTATCGCCAAGGCAAGCTGGATAAGCAGCAGCGAGATTACCTGATTCTTCAGGACCGCCAGATCAATGTGATGATCACTATTGGCGCATTGGTACTGCTCGCGGCCTATTACATTCGTTAGACAGGGGATTTCATGTGAGCAATATCGTTCATGTTGACTTTAGTGCAAGGAAATCTGAAAGGGCATTCAGTGCGGACGTGTACTCCTTTGACATGAAAAAGTATCGGTTTCAGGTGGTGGCGACATCGATCACAGAAGCTTATTACGCCTTTGTTGCTGAGGCTGTCCAGCATGGTGTGAATGTCATTCGTTGTATAGCAATTTATCTAGGGCTGGCGGACCAAAGAGCGGAGTACCAGGTTCCAGCAAAGGTTTGGCAACAATATGATCCGGTTGCTGGTGGATTGGTCGAGTTCTGATGATGAATTGGTTCCGATCTCCAAAATCCTACCCATACATTGTTGTTGCCACTGCATCAATACTGATGATGGTAATTCTCACCTCTGGTGAGCCTGTTTCCATCACCTTTCCTTTGCTGCTTTTCATGTCCGCAAAACTCAGCGTCATCTTTGGTGCCGTTGAGATTGGTTTGTCGTCCATCGGGCGTTACGAAAGTAAAGAGGATGTATACCGGGCTATTAGCAGAGCTATCTCTGCATTTGGTATGGCGATGTGCTTCATGTTGTTGATCGGTGCGTATGAGGCCGCGAAGAGGTGAGGGCAGAATCCGTGAAAATTATCAGGATCAGCGAAAGTCATGTCTTAGCAAATGACCGTTGGCTTTATCACGTTCTTGAGCATCTGGATACCTTCACCTTGTTGGAGTGCCGGGGTAGAAGAGAAGTCTGCCTTAGAGATATTACGCACACGCTGATTCTTGATCATTTGGATGAAGCAGAAAGTCCTACAGAAATTTTGAACCAAGTGATGAGTGCTTCCTGCGAAATTAAAACGCTGGTTGTTGTGGCTTCGGAACCAGAAACAGACATCAGTGGAATCGGTTTTGACCTGCATATAGCAATGCGGCAAGACCTTGATTGCTTGGAAAGCATTGGTGCTGTCTGTGTGAATGACTTGGGCATGGCAGTAAACCTAGTGAAGGACAGTTTGGTGAAAGCAGCATAGGAAACAGAGATGAATGATGAAACGGCACAATTGATGGAGGAGGTGGACACCGAGAATCAAAAATCGGTTTCCTACGACGATGAAACTGTTATCTGGGAAGGAAGGCCTTCTCAGTGGGTGAACCTGGGCACTTTTATCTGGTGGGGCGTGTTTTTCATCGGTTCTGCCGTATCACTGTTCCTCTGGGATGCAGGTTTGAACGATGGGTACAGTGCTCTCATCAATGAGGCGGTTTATTGGGTTTGCTATGGCCTTATGGGGTTGTCGATTACCAGCATCCTCTACGCTTATCTCTCTGTTCATTATGAGCACACTGTTATCACGCGAAACAAGATCAAGGAAGCAAAGGGGATCACAAGTATCTTCCGGCAGGAGTTGTTCTGCGAGATCAGCGACATCAAAGATATTAACAGCCCTCCAGCCGGGCTTCTTGGCCTTGTGGGGTTGTCAACGCTGGTTATTGAAACTAACGACGACGACCAGCCAATTATAAAGATCCGTGCGATCAAGAATCGCGACCAATTAATTGAAAAGCTCCTTCCTATTTGGCGCAAGCTGAAAATCGAGCGAAAGGGGTACTTTGGAGACCGATAATGAAAAAGACAAAGTATGCTGCCCTGTTTGGGGGTTTGGCGATTTCCTCCCTATGCCTTGCTGGCCCGCCAGAGCGTCATGATCCTGCGTTTAGGAATGCTACGAAAGAAACTGCTATTGAGTTTGTGGCCAAGTATTACGCCCATATGGATCGAGGGATGTCCAGGAGGCACCTTGAAAGCTACTGGACCGAAGACAAGATAGAGCAGCTCGATAAACTGACGGTAAGCATTGCTGATAGAACTGGTAAAGAGCTGGTTCACGAAAGCCAGCGGCTAATGGATCTTGAGCACATGGAATCCCGGTGTGAAAACATTGACCTTGTGAAAGCTAAAGCCTATGGATCGCCATCGAGAAAGGCAAAGCTTGAGTATGTCGTTAACAATCACTGCGAGAGCTGGAGAGGGTCTTTTTCGAGAACCATTAACTTGCGGTTCTCTTCCGATCAGAAACATTGGTTGATTGACGAAATTGAAGATGGAGAAAAGCAATGAGGTTGTTAGGTATCTTGATCGCGCTCAGTCTTTCATTATTCAGCTCTATTGCAGCGTCAGAGTCGAACAGTTCGGCAGAAAAGCCGTTCCCTGAAGTAACCTTTGACAAGGTTCAGGAAATATTCGGCCATAACTTGGACACTGACGATACCGTCCTCAAGACGCTGTTGTTGGCTATCGGGATGGATCACACATCAACTGAATCACCTCACGCCAACGAGCGGATTGGCATTCCCTATATAGTCCATGAAGGGCCGGGCTATTGGGTGGCGCGTCTTAAATCCGGTGAAAGAAAGCTTGAAGTCCTGGTCAACAATGCCTTGCTTCTGCTTTTCACCAAAGAAGAAATTCCCAGGGCGCAGGAGACGGCTTTTGCATTAATGAAATCTGCCGCAGACAAAGGGTACTGGCCAGCGGATTACTATGTGGCAGAAAGTAATTTGTCGAAGCACTTGACGGTGGATTACACCGAAGGCTCGTCGTCCGTAAGGGTGATGGATGAAAAGTCAAAGGTGATTGCTAAGGACACCATGACCCGATACAACCGTTGCGCTGACATGGGTTTTGCGCCTTGCCAATATCGAATTGGGTTCTGGCTATCCAACTCAACAAAGACGCTCAAAGATGGGCTGGATGTACTCAGAACGGCGATTCACACCTCCAGAAATGACACTCGCTACCAGGGTGTGCTCGATGGCGCTTTAATCATGGCGGCAAAGGAGATCGTCTTTAAGGGGGATCAGGTCGGCATGGATAAGGTCGTCCGTGAAGAGTACGCCAATCTGGTAAAGCAGCAGCTTGCTATGCTTGCCAAGGCAGCAAAAGAAAGCGAAAAGAAGTAACAGTTGAGGCTTCGAGATGGACGTTCAATCATCTTCTTTTCGCTACGGCCTATATCTTGATCCGGCACCTGATGATGAGGTTGTACCCTGTCTGAAAGAGGCGGAAAAGAAGGCAAAAAGCTTGTCTATGGATAAAGGCGGCGTGCTCGTTGCTGTCTGGCAGGATGGGGATAGGGTTGTTCGCCTTTTCGCGGGTGGGGATGAGTTTGTTCCTGTGAAGCTCTGATTTTGTATTGTTGGAAGCTCAGATGATAACGTTTATAACCGATATTCTCTCGCCTGCTGAACCTGACATTCTGAAAGGGTTTGAGCACTATGACCTGGTTTTTGTACCATTGGATGATGATTTAAGTGCAGACTTCCTTCGGATTTCACCTCCGGAAACTGGGTGGTCACACGATGAACTCTGTCGCCACTCTGGGAGGCTTGAGTGTGGTGACGCTTACCTTGCTCCTCCGGGTATTCCTCTGAATATCCCATCGGCTCAATGGGTCGGTAGCTCTGAGGTTTAAATTGCTACTGACCCAGTATGCGTTGAATTTGTGGTGCAACCTCCTTTGACCCCAGTGGCACAATTCTCCTATTGGCTCAGTATCTGCTGTACTGCCTGAAGAAGCTGCTCTGGCGTGCGGTATCCCTTCAGGAGGTAGTCCTGACCTGTCTGGTTATCCAGGATGCGGATAGCCGGTGTCGCAGTAATACCGGCGCGGCGGCCATCTTCATAGTCCTGATTGATCTTGCCCTTATGGTCATCCGATGCAAGACAGTTACCGATGAGGCTTCCGTTAAGTCCGAATGATCGAACGTATTCCGGAATATCACCCAGGCCTTTGCCATTTCCTTTCGTGTCCATCATGAACCTTTCCAGGGCGATCCACGCGGTTCGGTTGTCATAGGCTTCCTTTACGCACTCAATGGCTTGGCTTTCAATAGCCGCGACCGGGTTATGGCTGCCGAGGGGAAAGTGTTTGAATTCCCAGTTAATCACGCCTTGCGAGTGTTCTACGACTTGTTTGATGCTCCCGTGCATCTTTCGGCAGTAAGGACATTCGATGTCTCCATACTCTTGAAGCGTAATTCTCGCGTTGAGCTCACCATAGATCAGTCGGTTGTCCGGCGTAGATACCTGGGCTAACTGAAACTGTTCTTCCAAGCTGGACAGGAGTTCTTGCGCCTTGCGCTTCTCCAGTGAGGAAAGCCGGTCATCGACCAGTGTGATCACGTCATGTTGAGAGAGGTGCTCTCCGGGGGGCTGGTCAGTGCTGGCCTTCAGGTTAATCAGCTCCGTGTGTAGATAGATGTTGGATGCTATAAGTGCGACTGTTGAGATGATCAAAACCCCGGTTATTAACTGATTTCCGCGCATAAAATCCTCATTTTTCCAGCAAATAAGGCACTTTAATCAATCTGGTTGTTGAGGTCCGGGTTAATGGGTCAGGTATCCTCAACCTATTACCATGAATACTTAAAGTTGTTTTACAGTATAAAAACTTTACAGTAAATAAATTATGGGGTAGCCTGATTATGTGATGGTTTAATGAGGCTACTCATGGCTGATGAAAAGCATGAAGTTCTACTAAGGCTGAGAGCAATTGAATTGCTGGCATACTGGGAGGGACGATTGGTTACCAATCGGCTCATGTCCTGGTTTGGTATCAGCCGACAACAGGCTTCATCTGATATTAAGCGTTATATAAGTGTTCACAATCCTGGCTCCCTTTATCACGATCCGGGGGTTAAAGGGTATGTCCCACAAGGGGACTTCCAACCGGTCTTAACGAAGGGTCATATCAACGAATACCTGGATATGATTTCCGGTCTGGTCAGCGAATCTGTCGCTGTGACTCTCGAATCCGAAGATCATCTTGCTGCTGTCCAACTGCCCGATCGCACGGTTCGGCCAGAAATAGTCCGAGAAATATTACGAGCTTGTCGGACGCAAACCAGCGTAAAAATCCTCTACGCCTCTATGACCAATCCTGTGTGGAGTGAGCGTGTTATATCTCCGCACACACTGGTTTATACAGGGTTCCGTTGGCATGTTCGTGCGTACTGCCACAAGCGTGGTGAGTTCCGTGACTTCATTCTGTCCAGGATAGACCGGACACCAAAACCTGCTACAGAGTCGTCACCCGATCCAATGCAGGACTCATTGTGGAATGAGCAGATCCTGTTAACCATTGTGCCGAACCCCAAACTGAACGATGGACAGAAGGCGCTGGTAGAGAAGGATTTTGGTATGCCGGATGGTCGGTTACAGATTTCGGTGAGAAAAGCACTGGCACACTATACCTTGCAGCGTTATCAGGCGGCGATAACCGTTGATGAAGCAGCCGATGAGTTTAAGTTCCCCATCATCCTACTGGATTCAGATCGAAAGAAGCTGAGTCCTTTTTTGTTTGGCTCAGAGTCTTAGGGGAGGTTGAGTTTGATAAAGCAGTTCCATTATGACAGCGACATGGCGGGTGGCTCCCTCATGGTGAGAGAAAGCCGTATCGTTGCTGGTTTGCTAATGGACGGCGTAACACCTGAACAGTGGGATGAAGCAATTCGTGTAGAGAACGTGTTGCAAAAACGCACGCCAACGTCAGCAAAGCGAAATGCCACCGCTATTCGCAAACGACTTGAGCGCCTGGAGCCAGAGTTCTGGCGAGCGTTGAGAGATGGTGATGACGAGCTGGCAACACAGGTGGCCTTTTGTGGTGCGTTGGAGCGGAATCTTTTGCTGGTGGAGTTTATGGAGACGGTACTTCGTGATGCCTACATGTCGAGAGCTGAGCATCTCGATGCGTTTGTTTGGGCGGATTTTCTCGAAGACCGGTCGCATAGAGATCCGGCCATTGGTGACTGGAAGGAATCCACAAAAAAGAAAATGGGGCAGGTTGTGTTTCGTATGCTCGCTGAGGTTGGGTACCTGAAGAGCACACGAAAGCTTGAACTACAGCATGTTGTGGTAAGGCCTGAAGTCAAAACCATGCTCGAAGAGCATTACAAACAAAGAATTAAAAAGTGCATGGAAGTGTCGGCATGGACGCGATAAGTGCATTGGGAGCAACTATGGATCAACGACTACATGACCGGCTGAATCAGATACCAGACAAGATTCTGTCCCCAGAGTTTTTGAGTGGGCAGGGACTGGGAAATGAAATTGGCTTCTGGATATTTGATTACGAGCCTGAGCAAGAGCTTGGGGTTCGAGAGTACATCGAATTCCTTGAAGTCATGTTGGCCAAGAAGCATAGCCAATTGAAGGTGGTTAACATCAATCTTCTAAAGTGCCTGGTCGGTTATCTTGCCGATCGCAACTTCGTTGATAAAGCCATAGAGATGCAGAAGGTCAAAGGTGATGAGGCCTTGATGAAAGCCCTGAAAGGGCCGCTGCACATGGACAAATTCGCGCCTTACCTGACAGAAAAACATTCCGCTACCGAGCAGGACATCATCTTTATTACTGGAGTGGGTTCTGTTTGGCCGTTATTGCGAGCACACAACCTGCTAAACAGCCTTCATTCACTGTTGGGGCATAAGCCTGTCGTCCTGTTTTATCCCGGCCAATACAACGGCCAGGCAATGAGCCTGTTCGGGAGAATACCCAGCAATAACTACTACAGAGCCTTCAGGTTGGTTCCGTAAGCGATGGCGACCAATTATTAAGAACTTCAGGGGAATCAACACACTATGAACATCAAAGAACTCTTTTTTAAGCCACTGGATCGCTCAATTAACGGTGTTGTTAAGGCTGACCAGGATGATGATGCCACTGTTTACCAGGAGCTGGATGAATATGTGGTGACCAATGAGCTGGAGAAGCATTTTCGGGATTTCTTTCAGTCCTACGGTACCGATCTCAATGACCCCTCCATCGCTAACCGTGTGGGGGTGTGGATTTCTGGTTTCTTCGGTTCTGGTAAATCGCACTTCTTGAAGACCTTATCCTATATTCTGGCCAACAAGGTGGCGCGGGATTCAGAAGGTAACGAACGCAGCGCAGTAGAGTTTTTTGATGAACACAAGATCCGCGATGCTTTTATTCGTGCAGATATTGATAAAGCCGTAAGCGGTCATTCCGATGTCATTCTGTTCAATATTGACAGTAAGGCCAGCTCAAACGATGACGGCAACCCTATCCTTAATGTCTTCCTGCGAGTGTTCAATGAGCACCAGGGTTTTAGCGGTGATCACCCGCACATCGCGCACATGGAACGCCATTTGGCACAGAAAGGTGCCTATGAGACCTTCAAGGCTGCTTTTGAAGAATCCAGCGGTCTATCATGGACTGAGGAACGAGACGGGTATCAGTTCTACCAAGATGACGTAGAGAAGGCCATTTCCAAGGCATTGAACCTGTCGCCAGATGCTGCCCATAAATGGTTTGAAGAATCCGAAGAGACGTTCAGCGTCTCCGTCGAAAACTTCTGTCACTGGGTCAAAGAGTACCTGGACAGTAAAGATCCGAAACACAGGATACTGTTCCTGGTGGATGAAGTCGGTCAGTTTATTGGCAGTAATACCCGCCTGATGCTGACCTTGCAAACCATCACGGAAAACCTGGGCACCATCTGTAAGGGGCGTGCCTGGATCATAGTAACCTCTCAGGCCGATATGGACGCGGTACTGGGTGAACTGTCATCTTCCAAAGCCAACGATTTCTCCAAGATTGCCGGTCGCTTCAAGACCCGGTTGTCGCTGTCCAGCTCGAACACCGATGAGGTTATCCAGAAGCGCTTGCTGCGTAAGACTCCGGAAGCAGCGGACATGCTCAAGTCCGTCTTCGACCAGAAAGGCGACATCCTGAAGAACCAAATTACCTTCGATCGTTCTGGGCCGACGCTCAAAAACTTTGATGGTCCAGATAGCTTCGTCAATAACTATCCGTTTGCGCCTTACCACTTCCAGTTGGTACAGAAGGTTTTTGAGGAGATCCGTAAAGTCGGGGCCACAGGGGCGCACCTGGCTTACGGTGAGCGGTCTATGCTGGACGCCTTCCAAATGGCCGCCAGCTCCATCGCCAAGGAAGAGGTGGGAGCTCTCGTGCCAATGCACCGCTTCTATAGTGCCGTTGAAGGCTTTTTGGATACAGCCGTCAAACGCACCATCGATCAGGCCGGTGAAAATGCCACGCTGGACAGTTTCGATGTTCAGATGCTCCGCACATTGTTCATGATCCGCTATGTAGACCTGATCAAAGGAACTCTCGATAACCTGGTCACCCTGTCGATTGAGAAAATCGACGATGACAAGCTGGCGCTACGCAAACGTATTGAGGAGAGCCTTCAGCGTCTGGAGAAGGAAAGCCTGATCACCCGTAATGGTGATGAGTTCCTGTTCCTGACCAACGAAGAGCGGGACATTACTCAGAAGATTAAGGCTACTGACGTTGCCAGCTCGGAAGAAAACAAAGAACTGAGCAACCTGATTTTCAAAGACCTTCTGCGAGATACCAATAAATACCGGCATCAGCCCAACAAGATGGACTACAGCATTGGCCGTTACCTGGATGGGCATACCCTGGACGGTAAGTATGAAGCTGACCTGAAAGTGGAAGTGGTGTCACCGCTGGACACTGATTACAGCCAATACTCTGAGGCTGGCTGCATCAACAAAAGCGCAGAGGGCGAAGGTCAAATCCTTATTAAGCTGGGCGATGATAAGCAGTTCTTCAGTGAACTCCGCACCTGGCTGAAGACCAACAAGTTTATTCGTCTGAACGACGATGGTACCCAAGCGGACATTACCCGTATCTTGGCTGATCGTGGTCGGGAGAACCAGGAGCGTAAAAAGCGCCTGCGTGCCCGGATGGAAGACATGCTGTTGAAAGCGGAGGTCTACGCTCTTGGTCAGCATCTTTCTCTATCTTCATCCAATGTACTTACCAAGCTTGATGAGGCTTGCCGCTACCTGCTGGAGAATACTTACACCAAGCTGAGCTATATCAAGGTCTACCAGCAAGACCCTTGGCGCGAGCTTAATGCCGTTCTGACCGTCGATGATATTGGACAAATGGGCCTGTCATTGGAAGGTGAAGAGGGTAATCCAAAGGCAACCCGCGATGTTGAGCAATACATCGGGCTTAGGGCGACCGGGACCGAGCGTATCCTGCTTTCAGACATTGTTGAGCGTTTCGCGAAGCGACCGTATGGCTGGCCAGATGCTGAGATTTTGTTGATTGTTGGCCGTTTGGCTGCGGCTGGCCGGATCTCGTTCCAGCTTGGGGGGGGAACGCTGCCTGTCAGGGAAGCGCTGGAGCCTCTCCAGAATACACGCCGTCGTCGCGAAGTCTCAATTATCAAGAAACGCCAAACCGATGAGGCAGTGCTGAAGCAGGCGCGTAACCTGACTCAAGACCTGTTCTCTTCAATGGGTCCTGCCACTGAGAAGGAGTTGTTCGAGTTTTACACTCAGCACTTCAGCAAGTGGCTGGCCAACCTCAAATCCTACAAGAGCAAAACCGATGTGGGCCGTTTTCCAGGGAAGACAGTGATTGAGCAGTCAATCCTGACTCTGGAGCGCTTGCTTAGTAATGATGATAGCTTCGATTTCTTCAAGCAGGTCGTGGATAAGAAGGACGATTATCTCGATCTGGAGGAGGATTACCGGGACATCCACGAATTCTTCAGTAACCAGATCCACACCTGGCAGCAGCTTCAGCAGGCACTTCGTCACTTTGATAAGAACCGTCAGGCGTTGGAGAAGGACGCGGAAGCCAGTAAGGCTTTGTCGGAACTGCAATCTATCGAATCAGCAGATGCGCCTTACGGGATGTTGCACAAGGTCGCTTCTCTGGTAAGCGCAGTAGAAACCGTCAACGAACGTCTGCTAACTGAAAAGCGAACACATGCCATTGAGCGAGTGGACGACAAAATCAAACAGCTTGAAGGTGAGATCGCCAAGAGTGGTATTGGCTCACCTGAGCTGAGTAACCGGCTACTTCGTCCACTACAACTGGTGAAAGCAGATTTAGAGACGGAGACCAGTATTGCCGGTATCTACATGCTGCAAACAGAAACAGCTATCGAACGCTTTGATGATGGTCTGTATGAGCTTGAGCGAGCGGTTCAGGCAGAGATTGAGCGCCGCGCCAAGGCAGAACAGGCAGCGAAAGCGCAGCAAGCTGACCCAACCGGCGCAGATACGTCCAAACCGGTCCCGAATACAAAGCCAGAGCCACCCGTTGCTAAGCCTAAACCAGTTGTCGAGGTGAATGTGTCCAGCGTCTACAACAAGACCTGTGAAGGCGTGTACTTGGAAACTGAAGAATCCATCGACCAGTTTGTGGAAGCCCTCAAAGCTGAGTTGAAGAGCATTGTTCGCAATGAAAAGCGCGTGCGTATTCGCTAAGGAAGTAATCACATGAACACCAACAACGTAAAAAAATACGCACCTAAAGCCCGTAAAGCCTTTATTGAGGCCATGAGTAAACAGGCTGCGAAATATGGGATTACCAAAAAGAAAATCGAGCCAGCGGAGCAGAAGGGCGACCTGGTTCTGATTGGTGACAGACCGTTTCCGGCGTCGATTATCAAACCTCGTGAACGCTTGGTAAAGCGAATCGAGCAGCAAGGCTTCGACCAGGTAATGGAGCATGTAGCCTATAGCTGGTTCAACCGGCTGTGCGCTATTCGCTACATGGAACGCAAAGGGTTTCTTGACCACGGACGTCGGGTATTGAGCGCGGCTGACGGCAGTGCCGGTGTGTCTCAAATACTGGAAGAGTGTCTTGATGTCGAGTTGCCTGGACTGGACCAGGACAAGGTTAGAGAACTGAAGCTTGATGGCAACAAAGACGAAGAGCTTTACCGTGAGCTGTTACTTGCCCAGTGCCATGCCTTACACCAAGCAATGCCATTCCTATTTGAGGCGGTAGCAGATGAGTCCGAGCTGCTGTTGCCAGAAAACCTGACCAAGACCGACTCTCTGATTCGTGATCTTGTTGCCAGTGTTCCCGATGAAGACTGGGACCATATCGAGATTATTGGCTGGCTTTACCAGTTCTATATTTCCGAGAAGAAAGATCAGGTCATGGGTAAGGTCGTTAAGAGCGAGGATATTCCAGCCGCGACACAGCTTTTCACGCCTAACTGGATCGTTCAGTACCTGGTTCAAAACTCAGTAGGGCGTCAGTGGCTTCAGACGTATCCCGATTCTCCACTCCGGGAGAAAATGCCGTATTACATTGAGCCTGCCGAACAAACACCTGAAGTACAAGCAGAGCTTGCTGCGATAGTTCCAAAAGAGCTCAAGCCGGAAACTCTTTCATGCATCGATCCAGCAGTCGGTAGTGGTCACCTACTAATTGAGGCGTACAAGGTTTTTAAAGCGATTTACGAAGAAAGGGGCTATCGAACTCGCGACATTCCGCAGCTCATTCTCGAAAACAATCTTTTTGGTCTTGATATTGATGACCGTGCCGGACAATTGGCCGGGTTCGCGTTGATGATGCTGGCGAGAGAGGACGATCGACGAATCTTCAGTCGCAATATAAGACTCAATGTTTTGTCATTACAGGAAAGCTCTAATGTAAATCTGCCGTCTCTATGGCGGTCATTGAACTTGACCGGAGAATGGCAGAGTGGCACCTCGCAAGGACTCTTTGAAGAAGAGCAGCAGGATCTGAGTGCCTTTGCAGCGGATAACCGCTACCAGTTGCTTCAGAAAACTTTAGAGCGATTCAAACAGGCCAAGACCTTCGGTTCCTTAATTAGTGTTCCTCATGAGGACTATCAGGGTCTGAAGGAGCTTTTCACTACCCTTTGTGAACTCGAAGGTGCTGGCGATTCGATGCAGAAAGTAGCGGCAACCCAATTGCGTCCCTATGTACATCAGGCCGTGCTTTTAGCGCAGAAATATGATGCGGTCATAGCGAATCCTCCTTACATGGGGCGATCATACTTCAATTCAGAGTTAAAGAAGTACATTGATAATTATTATTCTGAGGTAAAAGAGAATATTTATTCTGTATTCATGGAAAGAGCATTTGGTTTGTTAAGTGATTTTGGTTTGAATGCTCAAATAAACATGCACGCCTGGATGTTTATATCTCGATATGACAAATACAGAGAGAAGTTACTATCGAACTACACGCTTTTAAATATGTTACATCTGGGAGCCAATACATTCCCCGAGATAAATGGTGAGGTTGTTCAAAATACGGCCTTCGTTTACAGCAAAAAGCCTATGGATGGCTTTGTTTCTAACATTTTCAGATTGGTCGATGGTGATGCAAGTTTGAAACAAAAGACTTTCATGAGCAGAGACAATGAATATCGTTACCCATACCGTGGATTTAAAAGAATAGATGGATTCCCGTTTGTTTATTGGGCATATGAATCCGTTTACAGTGCCTTTCAGATCTATCAACCCGCTGGTGAGATTCTTGAAACTAGAGAAGGAATGGCGACTGCGGATAATGAGAGGTTTATTAGGTGCTGGTATGAGGTGGATTCAAGCCGAATATATGACCACAACAAAGGCGATAAAAGCAAATGGTACCCATACAATAAAGGAGGCGGAGAACGTCGTTGGTTTGGGTATTTAGATCTTTTAGTGGATTGGGAAAATGAAGGAGAAGCGGTTAAAAACAATATAGATAAAATCACAGGGAGGATTAGGTCGCACAACTACAACGGTGTGTATGCTCTGAAAGAAGGATTCACTTGGTCTGGTATCTCAAGTGCTGGATTCTGTGTGCGCTATGTTCCAACAGGATACATGTTTGATGCCAAAGGCCCAATGGGGTTTACAGATAATGAAAACCTTTATCAGATAGTTGCTTTCCTTAATTCAAAGGTCACGACATACCTTATGGCCATGCTGGCTCCTACTTTAGATTTTAAACTTGGCCATGTTCTAAAGATACCAGTTAGTAAGGATGTATTAGCCAGTCAGGAATTGTCGAGAAATGCTGAGAGGTGTATTAGCATTGCTCGTGATGACTGGAATTCAGTGGAGACATCAAGAGACTTTTCATATTCGTCAATTTTGTATTCGCGTGGGTCTTTAAAGGAAAAAGTAACTCAATACGAATCATATTATGATCAGCTTAGTGAAGAGCTTCGACTCTTAGAAGAAGAGAATAACAAGTTCATATTAGATGCGTACTCACTATCCGGGTGTATTGACTACAAGGTTGAGAGAAAAGAGGTTTCACTAATCAGAAATCCACATTATATGTATTCTGTGGGTAATGAAGTATCCAGCTATATGACATCAGATGTTATTAGAGATGCTGTTAGCTTCTCAGTTGGCTGTATGCTTGGAAGATTCTCTCTCGATGTTAGGGGCATTGCTTTTGCTGGAGTAGGAAGTAAAGGCATCGAATCTCTCAAACGGAGTGGTTTATATAATACTTTTCCAGTAGACGATGATGGAATCATCCCCTTAACGGACCAAGAATGGTTTCCCGATGATGCAACCAATCGATTCCGTGATTTTGTCAAAGTAGTTTGGGGAGACGAGCACCTTCATGAAAACCTCGAATTTGTAGCAGAGTCTCTCTGCCTGCACGCTATTAAGCCGAAGAAGTCCGAATCGTCAATGGACACGATTCGTCGGTACCTATCTACCCAGTATTATAAAGACCACCTGAAGACCTACAAAAAACGCCCTATCTACTGGCTGTTCAGCTCTGGTAAGCAAAAGGCTTTCGAGTGTCTGGTTTATCTGCACCGGTATAACGAAGGTACGCTGGCGCGTATGCGTACTGAGTACGTCATTCCCCTGACAGCGAAGATGGCGGCCTATGCTCAAAAGCTAGAGAACGATAAAGAAGCCAGTGGCTCGGCAGCCGAAGTGAAGAGGCTTGAAAAAGAAATTGCCCAACTGCACAAGCAGCAGGCTGAGTTGAGCGAGTTCGACGAAAAGTTACGCCACTATGCTGACCAGAGAATAAGCCTGAATCTGGATGATGGCGTAAAGGTCAACTACGGCAAGTTTGGTGATTTGCTGGCAGAAGTGAAAGCCATTACCGGCGAGGCTCCGGAGGCTCTGTCATGAATCTGAACCAACTTCGAGAGGGCCTTGAGCAGGCCTTCTACAAGGAAAATCATCGTCTGGTGTTCTGGTATGATCCGGAGCAATCATTTGTGGATGAGCTACCGTCCCTGTCTCTTGTGGACGTGCAGATCCTCAACATGGCCAATGAATCAGCATTGGGTACCAAGCTCAAATTGGAGCTGGAAGACAAGGCCGGTAAGTACCTCCTGTACTTCCCATTTGCGGAGCCAGACGTAGAAAAAGACTGGTTGCTCGACATCAAGTTGTACTCCAGATGCTTCTACGCCGACCGATTCTCAATCATCTTCAACGAGCTTGGGTTGCACCAGCAAAGCTTGAGAGAGCACCTGGCCAAGCGAGACAAATTCCTTGCCAGCAAGGCAAGACTGACGGCACTGCAACGCTATGTTCAACCTGACTTTGATGAGTCTGATCTGGACATGGCCATGATCGCTTCAGTGGTTAAAGCGGAAAGCTGTGATCTCCCTCATGTGATCCTGGCGCTGGCAGAAGAGACGGTAGCGGATGACCTTGGCCTGGAGGCTAATCCAGCTTCACTGAATGAACTTGAAAAGTACGACTTAATCCCGGCATTGGTAGCTGCGCTTCAGTCCGAAATTGGCTACCCGGCTGCGGTCGAGGAGTTGAAGGGAGAAGCCCCGTTCAACCTGGGGCATTTCTTTATCCGACTGCTGGTTACCGGCTTCTGCGAGAGTGTCGGTGATGTTCCCGGCTGGGCTCAAGAATTGGTAATGTCTTCGGCCAGCTCCCGTGCGACGGCCAGAGCACTACTTTCACGCTGGCGAGACAGCTCACGGTATTACAAGGCATTCGATGCCGTGTCCGGATGGGTGGCGATCGCGCTGCGCATCAAAGACAAGATGGGTATATTCGATACCGAACAACTCAGCGATGTGGTCACCTTTGAGGCCGTGGAGCAGAAGATTATTGTCGATCTGGCCGTGGCCATTCCTCATGCTCCCAAGGGGGAGTTGGAGCGTTTCCGCGCGATGATCGCGTCGCGCCTGGACGGCTACTGGGCTTCCAAGCATAAAGACGACACGACGCGCCGGAAGTACCGCACCGTTTATACCGCATTGCAGGCTGCTATCGACCTCTTCAGCTTGCGTATTCAGCATAATAGCGGATTCCACTTTGAGTCGAGTGAGGCTCTATACAAGGCCTATGAGCGAGATCTGTACCGCTTCGATATGGCCTACCGTCATTACTGTGAAGCGTCCCAGCGTGCGCATGTTGAGATCCTGAAGAAGCTCGATGACGAAGTGGAGAATTGTTATGCCTACTGGTACATCGACAACCTGGCGAAGAACTGGGGTGACCGCGTTGAGGCGGAGCAACGTCTCTCTCAGTGGCGCTTCCCTGGAATACCTAATCAGCAGGATTTCTTTCAGGGCCTTGTAAAACCGCTGTTTTCCAAGGCTACCAAGCGCCGAGTAGTGGTCATTATCAGTGATGCCTTCCGCTATGAGGCAGCAGTTGAGCTTCGCGATCGGATCAACGACAAGCGCTACTCTGAAGCTACTCTGTCTTCCCAACTTGGCGTCGTCCCAAGTTATACGACATTGGGGATGGCGTCCCTCTTACCTCATAAAACGCTGGAGTACCGTGAAACAGCGTCAGATGACGTGTTTGTGGATGGACAATCCAGTAAGGGCACAGCGGCAAGAACCAAGATACTCGCAGCGCATGGCGGTCTGGCCGTCACAGCGGAAACCGTCAAGGCCTGGTCGCGTGATGAAGGGCGGGAAGCCCTCAAAGATCAAGAGCTGGTCTATGTCTACCACAATGTGGTGGATGCCCGAGGCGACAGCTCATCGACGGAATCAGAGACCTTCATGGCCGTTGAACACGCCATCGAGGAGTTAACTGAGTTGAGTCGCAAGATCCTGATGCACTTCAACACATCGACGGTGCTCATCACGGCAGATCACGGGTTCTTATTCCAGCAAAGTAAGCTTGAGGCTGCCGATCGCTCCTCTCTGGCTGAAAAGCCAACCAATGCCCTGAAGAACAAGAAGCGCTATGTGGTGGGCTTTGGTCTGCCAGACACCAAAGAAGCCTGGAAGGGTTCTACCAAGTCAACAGCCGGAACAGCGTCAGATACGGATTTCTGGGTACCGAAAGGGGCCAACCGTTTTCATTTCGTGGGCGGTTCACGTTTTGTCCACGGTGGGGTTATGCCGCAAGAGATTGTCGTGCCGGTGTTGACCGTCAAACAGCTTCGTGGCGAAAAGGCTGAGAAGCGTACCAAGCGAAAAGTAGGCGTTATTTCTACCAAGTCCACCCTGAAAATGGTGAACAACATCCAGAAGTTCGACCTGATGCAGACCGAAGTGGTCAGCGATTTGGTTACGCCGGTCACGGTGTCAGTGGCCATCTACGACGGTGATAGCAAGATCTCCAGTGAAGAGACGGTGACCTTTGACTGCGCAACCGATTCGGTCGCGGAGCGGGTCAAGCAAGTGCGACTCTCACTGTCTGGGACGGACTTCGATCGGAAGAAGGATTACTTCCTGGTGCTCAAGGATAAGGATCTGAATACCGAGATGGAACGCTACAAGGTCACCATCGACCTGGCGTTTACCGATGACTTCTTTTAACCACGAATTGACGATAGAGCGTGCCGAGTATGGAATCCGCTAACGATAAAGAATTAGATCAACTGCTGAATGAGCACTTTGCGGGTCGTGTGGTTCGCAAGGATCTCACCAAGCTCATTAAGGAAGGGGCGAATGTCCCTGTCTATGTGCTCGAATACCTGCTTGGCATGTACTGCGCGTCAGATGATCCAGACATCATCGAGCAAGGGCTGAACAACGTCAAAACCGTGTTGGCTGAGAATTACGTTCGTCCTGATGAGGCCGAAAAGGTTAAGTCTCTGGTCAAAGAGCGCGGCACCTTTAAAGTCATCGACCGGGTAACCGTGAAACTGAATGAGCGCAAGGATAAGTATGAGGCCTCTTTCAGCAATCTGGGTATTAAGGACGCTGAAATTTCGTCTGGGATCGTCAAAGAGTACGAGAAGCTGCTGGTGGGTGGTATCTGGGTCATTGCCACTTTGAGTTATTACCACGAGGAAGGGCAGACCGGTTCGCCTTTTGGAGTAACACTGCTCAAGCCAATCCAGATGCCGAACATGAATATGGACGAGCTCTTCCAGGGGAGAGCTGCTTTGACAACGGACCAGTGGCGCGAGTGTTTGATACGGTCAGTTGGTATGGAGCCAGCGGCGTTAGGTGTCGATGTGCAATGGCACATTCTGGCCCGGATGATTCCATTCGTTGAGAACAACTACAACGTCTGTGAGTTGGGTCCACGCGGGACAGGTAAAAGCCATATTTACAAGGAATGCTCCCCTAACAGCATTTTGGTGTCTGGCGGCCAAACGACCGTGGCCAACCTGTTTTACAACATGAGTTCACGCCGAATTGGTCTGGTCGGGCTTTGGGACTTGGTTGCCTTCGATGAGGTGGCCGGGATCTCCTTCAAGGACAAAGATGGTGTCCAGATCATGAAGGACTATATGGCCTCTGGTTCCTTTGCCCGAGGCCGTGAACAGATGGAAGCTTCCGCCTCTATGGTGTTTGTGGGCAACATCAACCAGAGTGTTGAGTCCTTAGTGAAAACAAGTCATCTGCTGGCACCATTTCCGGATGCCATGATCGACTCCGCTTTCTTTGACCGTTTCCATGCCTACATCCCAGGCTGGGAAATCCCCAAAATGCGCCCAGAATTTTTCACCAACCGTTACGGATTGATTGTTGACTACCTGGCAGAGTTCTATCGGGAGATGCGCAAACGCAGCTTCGCAGATGCTATCGAGAAATACTTCAAGCTGGGGAACAACCTGAACCAGCGTGATGTGATCGCGGTACGCAAGACAGTTTCTGGTCTACTGAAATTGCTATTCCCGCATGGACAGTTCGAGAAAGAGGATGTTCGCCAGTGCCTGGAATATGCCCTTCAGGTTCGACGTCGGGTGAAGGAACAACTCAAAAAGATTGGTGGTATGGAGTTCTACGATGTCCACTTCAGTTACATCGACAATGACTCGCTGGAAGAGCATTTCGTATCAGTCAAAGAGCAGGGTGGCGGTGGCCTGATCCCAGAAGGCCCTGGTAAGCCTGGATTCCTTCACACCATTGGTCTCAGCAACAAAGGGATGCCTGGCTTATACCGGCTGGAACTTCAGGTTACCAAGGGCTCCGGCAAGTTGGCCACATCCGGGCTATGGAACTCCAGTGCAGCTAAAGAGCAGGTGAAGATTGCCTTTGATTACTTCAAGGCGAACGCTTCTAGGATCAGCGGCGGGAGTAAAGTGGGTGAACATGACTTCCATTTGCACGCAGTCGAGCTTCAGAACACGGGGCCATTCAGCCACTTGGCCCTCTCCAGTCTTGTTGCATTTGCGTCAGGCCTCCTTGGTAAGCCTCTTCAGAACCAGATGGTGGTGCTGGGGGATATGAGTCTCGGCGGTTCCGTTACACCGGTAGAAAGCCTCGCTGAGTGCCTCCAAGTCGCTTTTGATGCAGGGGCCAAGAAAGTGGCCTTGCCAATGAGCAGTGCAGCAGACATCCCAACAATTCCGGCTGAACTGTTTACCAAGTTCCAGACAAGCTTTTACGCCGATCCGGTTGATGCGGTGTTTAAGGCGCTTGGGGTGGATTAATGAAAAGCATCGAAATGAAATCAGGGTTAGAAGGACGTTCATGAAACAGGTTGAAATCGAAAATCAATTACGAGAAGTTGTCAGCAGGCTGATAACCGAGATTGATCTGGCAACGAAGCAAGGAAGGCTTGATGTTAACCTGATTTCTGAAGATGCCTGGATACCTATCCTGAAGGAGGTATACCAGTGCCCGAATCTTGTGAATCTGAATAGAAAACACAAGAACTTTCCCGGCATTGATTTAGGAGATGAGCAGGACCGGGTTGCCTTCCAAGTAACCTCGTCCACAGACATTGAGAAGGTCAAATCGACCTTGGAGCAGTTTAAGAAACGCAATTACAAGAATGCCTTTGACGAGCTCTATATATTCACGCTGCGTTCTAAGCAGAAAAGCTACTCTCAGGATGCGATTGATAACGTCATTGGTGATGAAATACGCTTTGATGCAAAGGAGCACATCATTGATCCTGGCGATATTTTGGCTCAAATAACCGGGTTACGATTGCCAGCACAAGAGAGAATGTTGCAGGAGTTTCGCACGATACTAGGAGATGTAGAAGCATCGGTCAAAGAGTTAAACGCGCCCGAGAATGCTCCGTATATCTTAGTTTCAAATCTCATTGAGGTTACACCTCCAAAGGAATTGTATGTAGCCGAATTGTGCATCGACGAAGAAAGCACAATTGCAGCGGCCAAGCGCGATTTAAACTACAACGGGAGACGCCCTAACAAGCATCTATTGGTGAGACTGGCTTTACAGCTCGCTGGGTTAGATTGTCATGGCTGGGCGATATTTGAGAATCGCATTTTCACGTTCTATGACATGGAGCGTGAGTCGGCTTTCAGATCCATAGTAGACGTCGGAAGCATCGAAGAGCTCACGACGGAAGATATTTCACAACATGAACTCGTTGAATATCAGAATCTATTCAAGTATCTGATGAAGGATACACTCCGGGATCAGCTTCATGCGTTCAATGTAAATTGGAGTAAGCAACAAAATCAATTTTACTTTTTGCCTGATGAAAAAGACTCTGATCAGAGAAGGGAAGAATGGGTTGGTAAAAAGCTCTCACGAAGAAGAGTTTTTGAAAAGAAGTACCAGACGAAAGACCCAACAAAAGTAGCCTTCTTCAAGCACTTGGCATTTGACATCTCATTCATTGATGTTGACTCACAGTGGTATGCCACTGTTACCCCTAGCTGGTACTACACATGGAATCTGTATAAGCGCAATCGATTCCATGATGATCTTCTCTCAAAGCAGAAGCGTCTTGAGCATAACAATTCCGTTAGAGATCAAGTTAGATTCATCGGGTATTTCCTTGCTAATAGCCGTAATGATAACGATTTGATCTCATTTGGCGAATTGGTCGAATTCCAATGTTTGTCCAACATATCCCTCGAAGAAAACGACGAGCTGGAAGAAGTGTTGGAAGAGGAGGAAGCCAATGCAAATTAAGATTCTTGAGGAGCCGAAGCTGGAGTTTGCCAATGGAACACACATCTGTCCAAAAGCAGGCATTGAAACCCTTGGCGTATATGACAAAAACGATGAATTCCGGCAAAGCGAGTTGAGACTGGGAATCGTTGGACGCGGGGAAGGTGTAGATCTGTTAGATCTCTGGATAGCAAAATGCCAAGAAGGAATAGAGGGGAAGGAGTCAAAATATTCCAATCTGTTCAGAGGGTTTGGGGGATTCACACAGCATCACGGTTTCTATGCAAAATTTCTGTATGGACCGACTCTAACCAGAACAATCCAGAAGTCAGAGCTAAACAAAACGCTGAAAATTCAATCCAGGGAAGAGCGAGTCAAGGTATGTGTTGATCTTTACTTCGATCAAATCCGGTTTCTTGCCGAGCATCGGCCTGTGGATGTCATTATTTGCGTTATCCCAAATGATATGTTCGATGCGCTGACCAAGGAGAAGGGAAAGGATGAAGATCCAGAAAACTATGATGGCGACTCGAACGATGACAAATCCAAGAACTCATTAGAGCATAACTTCCGCCGACTACTGAAAGCGAAGACTATGCATTTGGGTAAGCCGCTACAGCTTGTTTTAGAGAAGTCATTGTCCATTGATACCGGTAATAAGGGACAACAGGATGATGCGACGAGAGCGTGGAATTTTTGTACAGCCCTTTACTACAAGGGGAACAAAACAATTCCGTGGCGATTGGTGGAGGAAACACATAAGCCTAAGACTTGCTATGTCGGAATTGGATTTTATAAAAGTCGTGACAATGAGACCGTATCAACCAGTTTGGCGCAGGTCTTTGATGAGTTTGGACATGGCGTAATTCTCAGGGGAGCTCCTGTTCAGTTAGATAAAAGAGACCGCCGACCGTACATGAACGAGGAGCAAGCGTTCGAGTTGTTAATGAACGCTTTAAATGAGTATGACCACGCTTTGATGCAAATGCCTGCACGGATTGTCATTCACAAGTCCAGCAAATTCCGGGAAGAAGAGATACGGGGTTTTACCAGGGCAATAGAAAGCAAGGGTATACGAATGAAAGACTTCGTAACCATTATGGAGTCCAAAGTCCGTCTCTACAGCTACGAACAGTATCCCCCTGTGAGGGGAACATTGCTATCACTATCGGAAAGCAAGGCCATTCTCTATACAAAAGGTGCGGTCAATTTTTACAAGACCTATCCGGGGATGTATGTTCCGTCTCCACTGGAAATCAGAGCTTTTGAACACGACTCTTCGTTGGAAGATTTATGTGAAGAAGTACTCGGGCTGACCAAGATGAACTGGAACAACACGCAATTTGACGGACGGTATCCGATCACACTGGAATGCTCGCGGAAAGTTGGTGAAATCATGAAGTATGTTGAGGCTAACGAGAAGCCGCAAGTCAGTTATAGCTTCTACATGTGAGGGAGTCCCATGCCAATTTATGAATTGAGCGATACTGGTATTAAACGCCTACAGAAAACAACCTTTGCTGACCGGGGTATCCGTGAGCGGCAGGATATTCAGCGACTGTTGAGAGACCAGATCGAGATCATTTCCGACCAGACAATGGTGATTGCGGAAGAGTTCGGCGATTGGGACGTAAGCCGGAGGCGGATTGATCTGCTTTGCATCGACAAAGAAGCCAATCTGGTTGTTATTGAGCTGAAGCGCACTGAAGACGGTGGGCATATGGAGCTCCAGGCTATTCGCTATAGTGCGATGATCTCAACTATGACCTTTGACCAGGTTGTTGAGGCCCACAAGTCCTTCCTGACCAGTATCGGATCGGAAGAAGATGCTCAGCAAAGAATCCTTGAGTTCCTCGACTGGGAAGAGCCAGATGAGGATTCTTTTGCACAGGATGTCCGGATTGTTCTGGCATCAGCCGAGTTTTCTAAAGAGCTTACCAGTGCGGTGCTATGGCTTAACGACAAGGGAATTGATATTCGTTGCGTCAAGATGGAGCCCTTCTACGACGGGCAACGAATCTTGTTGGACATTCAGCAGGTTATCCCTTTACCTGAGACCGAACAATTTCAGGTCCAGGTGAGACAGAAGAAGCAGAAAGAGCAGCAGTCCAGAACGTCATCTCGCGATTTCTCAAAATTCACTCTCTCGATTGGAGGGCGTGACCACCACGGTCTGAATAAGCGTAATCTTATGTACCAACTGGTTAGTGAAGTCATCCAAGGTGGAGCCAAGCCAGAAGAGGTCGCGGATATTGTTAGCTGGCGAAAAGGGAATCTCTTCGTTTGCTTTGATGGCTCACTCGATGAAGAGCAATTCGCAGAACAGTTAATGACGCTCGATACAGGGGGAAAGCTACCGAAGACCAAGCGTTATTTCTGCAAGCAGGAGGAACTATTTCACATTGACGGTAAGACCTATGCCATGACCAATCAGTGGGGGGTAAGAACGCTGGAGGCGGTGGATCTGCTTAGTGCAAAGTACCCTGAAAAGAACATCAGTATCGAGCGGGAGTAAGAGCGAATGTATATCCAACACGGAACGTTAATGTATTCTCCATCCGATCTAACCCTCTTCATGGAGAGTCCATTTGCTTCATGGATGGAGCATTTAGCCATTGTTGCTCCCGATCAAATTCCAGAGCGAGATCCAGGCGATGGCATGATGGCCATGCTTCAGGAGAAAGGCGGTGAGCATGAAAAAGCGGTTTTAGAGGCGTTCATTGCTCAAGGACTTAATGTCGCAGACATCAGTTCTTCGCCTGATAAGGAAACCGCGACGGTTACTGCGATGGAGTCTGGCGCAGAGGTCATATTTCAAGCTTGCCTGAGTCGAGGAGCATTCAAAGGCTTCGCTGATTTTCTGGTTAAAGTTCCAGGGGAAAGCCGTCTTGGCGAATACCACTATGAGGTTTGGGATACCAAGTTATCGAAAACTCTCAAACCCTACTTCACGGTCCAGCTTTGCTGCTACGAAGACCTACTGGAAGGTATCCAGGGCAGACGCTCTCAAGACTTTGTGGTTGTACTCGGTGATGGACAACGGGAACGTCTGCGTACAGACGACTATTTCTATTATTACCAGTCCATCCGAGACGCTTTTCTAAAGGCACATAATAATTTTGAAGTTTCCCAACGTCCTGATCCTGCTGATTCTAAATCCTGGGGCAATTGGGAGACTTATGCCAAACAACTACTGAAGGAAGCGGATCATCCATCGCAGGTTGCAACGATAACGCGCTCTCAGATCAAAAAGCTCAGTGCAGTCGGTATCAAGACAATGGCAGAGCTCGCCAATACAGAATTAGAGCGTGTACCAGGTATCAGCGTGGCCGTATTTCAAAAGCTGAAAGCCCAGGCAAAGATTCAGAAGGCCAGCGAAGGACGGGAAACCCCGTTGTTTGAAGTGCTGGTACCTGAGCAAGGGAAGAAGCAGGGGTTCTCGCTTTTGCCACCTCATTCGGATCTTGATGTTTTTTTTGACATCGAGGGTTTCCCATTAGTCGATGGTGGACTGGAGTATCTTTGGGGTAACACTTATTTTGATGAATCCGGTGAGCGGCAATTCAAAGACTTCTGGGCGCACACGCCAGAAGAGGAGAGGCGATCTTTTAAGGAATTCATAGAGTGGGTGTACGCACGGTGGCAGGCAGACCCTCAAATGCACATCTACCACTATGCGAACTATGAGATCGCTGCGTGCCGCAAGCTTATGAGCCGATATGGCATTTGTGAATACGAAGTCGATCAGCTTTTGCGTAATGAGGTATTCGTTGACCTTTATAAAATCGTTAAAAGCGGCCTATTGATCGGAGAGCCGAAATACTCCATCAAGAACGTCGAGCACTTGTATAGAGGGAAGCGCCAGACCGAAGTGGGTTCCGGAGGTGACTCCGTTGTTGTTTACGAAAACTGGCGGCAAAACCCTGATGGTCTCACCTGGCAGACATCGAAGATCCTCAACGACATCCGAGACTACAACATTGACGACTGCAATAGCACTCAGGAGCTGGTGGCATGGCTTCGAGAACGGCAGGCAGAGCATGGTATTGCTTACCTTGGTAGAACGGAGGTTGTCGAACCGGATGTGCCAGAGGAAATCACTGAGCGAGCCAAGCTACGGGATAGTCTGTTAGAGAAAGCGGAGTCCACCAAGGACAGTGATTCCATCACTTCCTCAGTGACAGAGAATCTAGCCTGGTCATTGGAATTTCATCGGCGGGAATCTAAGCCGGTTTTTTGGAGGCTATTTGATCGCCTTGGCCTCACTGAAATTGACCTGATTGATGACCTGGATTGTCTGGCAGCATGTGAAAGGTCAGAAGCGGAGCCATTTAAGCCTTCATCGAGAGCTCGAAACTTGGCTTACGAGTACCAGTTCAATCCGAATCAGGAATTTAAACTGGCCAATACAACCTCTTTCTATGTCCTCGGAGAGGAGAATGACAAGGGAGAGCGCTTGAAGGTGACACTCTTACCTGAATTTACCAATCTTGGGGAAGGTATTATCACCGTTCAGGCCAAGGCTGAGCCACCATCCATTATTACCCTGGTTCCTGATGAATATGTAAGACCTGATCCAATCCCGCAGTCCATAGAGGCTGTAGTCAAAGAGTATGAGGCAGGCTCGCTGAGCCAGTGTGCGATCGTGGATTTCCTGAAGCGCGATTTTCCACGAATCAAAGGCCTTCAACCTGGTCAGCCGATCGCGTCGAGCCATAACCCGAAAGAGCGGTTGACCCAAATCGTTCAGGCCATTGCCAGCCTTGATAACTCCTATCTGCCAATACAAGGTCCACCAGGTGCCGGTAAGACCTACACAGGCAAGCATGTTATTGCCGAGCTTCTACGGCAAGGCAAAAGGGTGGGTATCAGCTCAAACTCCCACAAGGCAATCAACAATTTATTGGTGGGAACCGCCAGATACTGCATGGACCAGGGAATTGAGGCGTTCTTCGGTTGCACGAAAGATACTGACGATGAAATTCAGGCGTTAGGGATTTCGGTACTTCAGAACAAGGACATTGCAAGCTATACCAGACAGGCCTGCGTCATTGGCACCACGGCCTGGGGTTTCTCCAGGGATGATCTACAGGGACAGTTCGATTACCTGTTCGTTGATGAAGCTGGACAAGTCTCAGTGGCCAACCTGATTGCTATGAGTCGTGCAACCAGCAACATTATCCTTATGGGTGATCAGATGCAGCTAGGGCAACCGGCGCAAGGAACTCATCCGGGGGAAAGCGGCCTGTCCACGTTGGACTATCTGCTTCACCACACCCCAACAATCTCGGAAGACAGAGGCGTGTTCCTGGAAACAACCTATCGGATGCACTCAGCGGTTAACCGATTTATTAGTGAGGCCATCTACGAAGGGAAGCTGCATTCGCACCCAGACAATGACAAGCAGATAATCACCGTACCTATCGGATATACGGGGGCGATAAATAAGGAAGCCGGTGTTATTTTTATTCCGGTCGAACACGAAGGAAATACGCAAGCCAGCGATGAGGAAGTAGAGGCCATTCAGCACGCAGTTCAGGATATATTGGGCCGGGAGTTTTGCGACAAGGGCGGTAAAAAGCGTCCGATCGGCTGGGATGACATGCTATTCGTAGCGCCCTACAACTTTCAGGTTAATAAAATCCGAGAAGCATTAGGGCCAAATGCCAAAGTTGGCAGCGTTGATAAGTTTCAGGGGCAAGAAGCGCCGGTGGTATTTTTCAGTATGTGTGCCAGCGATGCCAATGATTCCCCACGCGGCATGGATTTTCTCTTTGATAAGAATCGGATCAACGTTGCCATCTCCAGGGCTCAGACTTTGGCTGTCATTGTTGGCAATCCGTCACTGGCCAATAGTACGGCGAACAGTGTGAGCCAGCAGGCCAAGGTCAATATCTTCTGCCAGCTCCTACATTTATCTCAGATGGTGGAAAGCAATGCCTGACTTAAATAGTCTCAAGCTGAAATCCCAGTCTCCAAAGAAAGTTAATTCGGCTGTCAGACGTTTGCTTTCTGAATTGCAATTGCCCGAGAAAAATATTGAGTTCCTGAAGTATAAAAAGCCAGATCACTTCAGGCCTGAGTCAGATAATTGCCATTTTAATGTTTGGGTTATGTGCAATTATCATGGGGGCGGGGCTACTCATGGATGGATTATAAGCCAGGACACGAAGAATGACTTCATAGAAGCTCAGTTCCATACTGTTTGGCGTCATCCAGATGGGAGGCTGGTTGATATAACTCCTCGTAAGGATGGCGAAAAGCGATTGATGTTTGTTCTTGATGAACTACGGCAAATAGAACTGAGTGATCATGAAGGCACCCCTGCTATTATTAGTTATGACAACTTTAGAATACTTCGCGGGACTACAATTTCAGGTCTCCAGAGGATAAAGATTGTACCCCAATCAAGTTTTATCTACGATCACGGCCTAGCCATAGTTAAGTAGACAGCCCGGTTTAATCCGGTCTCTCAATTTTAATCCACTCTGCTGACACCTCGGTATTGCTGGTATTGCAGTTGTATCCCTTGGGAAAAGAGGAGTTAACCTGGTACTTATTCTCAACCGCCTCCAGAAGGGTTTTGAGCATATACTTTGAACCTATCGGCGTACCAGGTGTTCCTGCAAGACGAGATATACCGGAAGAATTGGTGTATATCACTTCCCCGGAATCGCTAACCTTCAGTCCTTTAATATATTCTGCCTGACACTCGACCGATGCTGTTGCCATGTTGGAAGTCATTGCCAGCGTTGTTATCAATAGAAATTTCTTCATGATGCATCCTTGGAGTTTAACTGCTGTTAGGCTTGTAGAGTCCTGCTGCACCTCGAAGCGCAGCAATTAGTAGGTTACTGTCTGAATATTCCGTTTGTTTCTGAAGCTGAGACAGGACAAGGCTCGATACCTGGAATGTCTGACCAATAGGGATTGGCAGCGCAAATGCATTACCGCTTCCCTGTGTGGCAGAAACAAAAAGCTTATTGGGTTGTCGCTCGATGAAGATGCCCTTGCCACTGCGCTTGAAGTGAGCTTTGGGAAGATAGCCAAGGCATACGGCAGCCATGATCGGCAACTCAGTGTCGCTCAATTGAACAGTTATCTTCCTCGCCCAGATGACGTTTTCACCTTGTCTCGGGGCGACATCGAGATTTACCGTATGTCCGTGCGGTACGCCTTTCACAAGAAGCGGGGTGGCCTCGACCGTTAGAGCTGCATTGGAGCCAAAACAGCGAACTTTTGGCTGATCTGATGGGCTTAATTCAGCTTCATTGTGCATATCGATACAGGTCCAACGCCAGAATAAGTGGCTCTTCCTCGATTCCAGACTCTTGGGCCGGGCGTCGTCGTTGATCGCCAGGATTATCTCGCCAGAATTTTCTGGGTAGATTTTTCTGTTGTGCAATCACGACCCCTGAAATAGGGCATGATTTTCTGACGATGCTGCCATCCTCAAGGTAGGCATAGTTTGCACGGAGCTGATTGGGTAGCGTTGATTTCTTCACCAGAATCTCGCCTGGATTGCATTTGTTTAACAAATCAACGGCAGTTTGAGACGCACCCTGACCAGGTAGCTTTTTTGCCATCTCGATAGCTTCCTGGAGAGTAACCTTCTTGATCCGGGCATGGTTAGTCGCCCACGTCCAGCTAAACACATCCAGCGCCGGTGGCATGATTCTGATCTGTGCGTAACATCTCTTGAGGTCTAGCGAGCCGATACCAGCAGTGCCCATTGCCTTCTTGAGTGCCTCAGTCCTGTAACCTTTTTCGGTGACCTCATCCCTGATCAGCTTGGAGATTCTCGATACAGAAGCGTCAGTCTCTTTCTGGAAATTGCGTATGGCCATCACAGCATCTTTGAAGGCAGCTTTTGCGGCGTTCAATTGTTCCACGGCAGCTACCGTTTCCGGTGAGGCACAGACAATTCCTGCTTCTGGCACATGTTCCCCCTCATCGGCCACAAACAACTGCGTCATCGACTTAATAGCCGCCTCCCGTGCTTCATTGGACTCCTTGTCCTTGTCTTCCATCCCGAACGTGGGGATATAAACGGGGTAGCTTTCCCGGTCCGAACGGACCGCGCCACTTAACGTCAGGCAGGCCTCGGCCAACACCTGGTAAGCCTCGTAAAGCACCCTGATGTATTCCGCAGGTAAGACGGCTGTATTGTCATGAGTTTGGATATTCATTCCACCACCACACTGGACAGCAAGTCCAAATTACATTAGTAATATGTATAGAATACCAGATAAGCAAATGTAAGCCAGTCTTGCAACGAATATTAATCACTGAAGGAATTGAATATGCACACCATTGAAATGGCTCTCAATATGCTGCGGATTGGACATCTCATCGAATGCGAGATCGTACCGTCCGACAAGGAAGTAGGAGCATATAACGTAGTGACGATTGCCCAGCAGGGACAGGGCGGCGATCGTTACCTAGTTACGGATGACGCTGGGCGAGTGATAGAGTGCAGAAGCACAAGTTACGCAAAATCAGTCGCAGCAAGGATAGGTTTTCAGGATGCCCAAATTAAGGCAGCATCCTGAAGCCAGGCCAAGACAGCATAAATAAAACAAGTATACTATACCAGATCAGCAAGGGGTATTCTTTATTGGTGCCACACCCCAGCCTCCGTGCAAAATTCAGATTGCGCCCCTTCTTTTTCCTTACCTTTCCTTTATTTTCCTTCTGTTTCCTTGGCACTCGCGAGGCTACGCCTCCCGGTGCAGGGGTCAATCAGTAAGGTAGGGATTACTCGGGAGTGTCGATCGGAGTGAGGGGGTGAGGCTGGCGCTTGGCCGCTCCCTAATGCTGATCTGGTATAGTAGTTGTTATCAAAAATAGCTGATAGGACTTGAATTACGCGCAGTTACCTGTATTATGCGTAATTATGCAATTGGCGCGTAATCCCGCGTAAGTCACAAAACAAATATAGAGGTCCTTTTTATGGAAGGGTGGCACTATCCACGAACAGAGCTGGCAGAACAATACCTTGGCCTACTGGCCCTCGGTATCTCATCAAGCCTAGCGATCATAGCCCCTCGACGTAAAGGAAAGACGCTATTCATCCTTCAGGATCTCGCGCCACTATCGCAGAAGAAAAACTACATCCCTGTCTATGCGAGTCTATGGCAAAACATCAATGCCCCCCATGAAGGACTGATCGCAGCCCTGGAAGATGCCATTGCGGCGCTCGATAAAAAAGCGACCTTCAGCCGGTTGCTCAAGGCCAAAATCAAAAAGACCACCGTAAGCAACGAGCTGCTGGGGAAAATGGAAGTAGAGTTTGCCGACAATCCGAGCAAACCAACCAGCAAAGAACTCGCCTATCTCGATCAGTTACTCAGTATGCTGGTCGAAAAGGCTGGCAAGAAAACGGTTTTGCTACTGATTGATGAAGTGCAACATCTAACAACGTCCACCCAGTTTGACCCGCTTGCTCACACGCTCCGGACCATGCTGGACAAGCGCCAAGGCAAGGTAAAAAGCATTTTTACCGGCTCCTCCAGACACTATCTGGATCTGCTGTTGAACGAATCAAAGTCACCGTTCTACCACTTCGTTGAACAACACGATTTTCCAGACCTCGATGATCAATTCATTGAATTTCTGAGAGACAAGCTGGCCAAAAACCACCAGATCACTATTGCCATTCAACCATTACGCAAAGCCTTCCTGGACTTGGATCAGTCACCGTACTGGATGATGAAGCTGATCGCCCAAATGATTACCTTCAAGGCTACTGTTGAGGAAGCCTTGGAATATGTGCTTCAGCTTATGGAAGCAACCGAAGATTTCGAGGGCATATCAAAGAGACTGAAGCCGATCGACCGGCTTGTGTTTCTGGCGCTTTGCAAGGGTACAAACCCCTTCTCAAAAGAGCTAATGGCGAGAATAGACAAGGAAACCGATGTTAAAGGCGTCGCTTCTAATATCCAGCGAGCCATCAAGCGTCTATCGGAAGCCAGTCTAATCAGCCAGACCCGAAAGGACGGGTACAACATTGAAAAGCCCGGTTTGAAGCGCTACTTGGAACAGCAGCACCAATAAGAAGGAGTCTAACGGATGCAGACAACGGTTAAGCGATGGTTCACCGACAAAGGATATGGATTTCTGCACAATGGGGGTGATGCCCCGGACATCATGGTCCACGCAAACGAACTGAAAAACTGCCAGTACTTGCGTCCAGGGAGGACAGTGGAATTTGAATGCCACATCAACAGCAAAGGCCTGGTGGCTAAAAACGTCAGACTGGTTCAAGACCAGCCTAAAGCCCCCAATCAACGCCATTCACAGCAGTATCCATTCCAAAGATCCGGCTATGGAAGGTACTAGCGCCATAAAAGGGTACATCCTCGATGACCCTTTTTTTATTGGTTTTCATTCGATGACCGGGATAATCCCACGCTACACAGGTCTATCCAAGACTTCTATGTGCAGGTGTCTCCTGGCTCGATGCTCATTCAGCAACCTGGTTTGCCGGGTTGCTAGTTTGGCACCTCGTAGTAACGTTTAAATAAACCACTCTTTATAGGAGAACATTCATGAAGTTATCTGCACTTTTCGGCTCTTTGGCCTTGGTTCTTATCGTTAGCGGCTGCGCCTCCAACCAGCACGTTTACTCTTCTGATGGCAAATGCCTGACCTGCTGGAACAACCCTATTACCGGCAAGCCCATCAACCATGATGGTAAAGCTAACCAGGAACAAACAGCACAGGAATCACAGGTAACCCAGACAACGACTACCGAAACTACCGTTGTAAATACCACTACCGCTAAGCCAACTGAGCACAAAATCGCATTTACCGTGCCAGTGAATGTGGATGTCGCGTTCCTGAAGATTAAGAAAGAATTCAACTACTACACCGAGCAGGAAATCCGTCAGGAATGGGGGAGCATGGCCGAAGCCAAAATGCAGACTTTCGCCTACGCCTACGATGCTACTCCTTCGGTTTACTACCACATGCGTGCCGATCGCAACCACGATGGCATTCAGGCAATCATCGACAGCCAGATCGAGAAGCAGTCTGACAAGGAAAGCAAAATCACGATCACTTACTGGCTAAGAGATAAGTCTGTTAATGCCAGTCAGTTTGGCGAATCACTGAAAAATCGAACCAGAAAGGCATTAAACATCTAACACCGGGAGGGGGAACCCTCCCTCTTTTATTTTGGAGTGATGAATGATCAGAACAATAATTGGCTTCATACTGGGAGCTGTTGCGACCTTCTACACATTGCCCTTTATTGAGTCCGGTACCGGTAAACTACCAAGACCGGCTATCGGTGACTGGTTTTCGTCTGACAATAACAATCACTCCTCAAACATCATCAACTCAGTACCACCTTCCGATTATCGCCAACATGCTGACAGCAAGCTTGCGGCAGAGGTCATGACGGCCATCTCCGTTACCAGAACACGCGCCCTCAATGACCAGACATCCGATTACGTTGTAAAGCTCATTACAAACCTGATTGAACGCGAACCAGGTATTCAGTCATTCGTCCGTGAGAGACTCGTAAACGGCCTGACAAATCGGGAGGCACTTGAGATCTTTGAAAAGTACTACTCGATCCAAGGATGAATCGTATGAAGGCCCTTATCGAAATCAATGTCTATGGCGGAAACACACTATTAGCCACGCTTAAAAAGCATGATGACCTGCCAACTGGGATCTACTCCGACCGCCCTGTGAAGTCGCTGATTAATCTCACACCTGGCATTCAAGCCAATGTGAAGCTCCAGATAGAAACGGTCTCATTGAGCAATGATGACACTTCGCTCCTGGTTAGCGATAAACGCCTCCAAGTATCGGAGCTTTTACAGACCCTGGGGGTGCAGAACTTCGTGGCCTTTGTAAAAGATGCAGAGCATCATGGTTGGATAGTGGAAAAGTACATCGACGGTATCAACCAATATTTCCACTTAGATCACAACAATCAGCCACTATCAGCTCCTGCCATCTTATCGGAAAACATCCTTACCTTGTTTCTGTTCATTCTCATGGCAGCAACTCCTGCCGTAGTTTTGAAGTTTATGAGCAGTGGCTATTTGGGAAGTCCTTTCTGGGTGTTTGCCCTGTTCTTAGGGCTTACTTCAGTCGTGTATTTTCTCTCGTTCGGCGTCATGCAGTATATGAGGACCAGAGGGGAACCAATATTCTAAGGTGGCAACCATGACACAATACTCCATCGGTAATTGCGTTCTCGAACGTTCCGATCCTTTATTTGAAGAGGCGCTGGCCAGCGCCTACAAATCTCGCGAGCGCCCCTTGTGCCTTTGCTCAACTCCCGGCGTGCCAATGTATATTGCTCGCACCGGCGACAACAGCTATGTGCTGAAGCGAATGCCAAACAGTGGCCAACAGCATCATCCAGACTGTGATTCCTACGAGATCCCGGCTGAACTCTCCGGTCGTGGAGCCGTTGAGAACAAGGCTATTTCAGAAGACCAGGAGACAGGAATAACCAATCTGAAACTGGACTTCACCCTCTCAAAGGTTTCTCTGAATCGAACGATTAGCAAGGGTGAAACCAAAGAACCCACTGCGGTCAAAGCAGATCCAACCAAGCTTACCATCCGATCGCTGCTCCACTTCCTCTATGAAGATGCAGGCCTTAACAAGTGGGCACCAAACATGGAAGGCAAGCGCTCCTGGTATGTGATCAGAAAGTACCTCCTACAAGCAGCGCAAAACAAAGTCACCAGAAAACACCCACTAGGAGAAGCACTGCTGATTCCAGAGCAGTTTTCTCTGGACCACAAAGATGAAATTGTGGCCAGACGCAGACAGTTCCTATCCAAGCTGAAAAAGCAGGGCAACAAACAGCCTATGGGCATACTCATTGGCGAAGTGAAGACGATCGAAGAAGCCCGGTTTGGATTCAAGATGATCGTCAAGCATATGCCCGATACTCCGGTTTACATGGGAGAGGATGTTTACAAGCGAATAAATAAGGCCTTCTCCACTGAGCTTGCTTTTTTCCATGAAAATGAATCCATTCATTTGCTAACAATCTGTACTTTTCTTCTTAGCGCATCCGGCAGTCCCCAGGTGGATACCATCTCTTTCATGGCCGTGGATCGGAATTGGCTTCCCTTTGAAAACATAGAGGAGCTGGAACTTCTGGAGCGGCTCTGTACAGGGAAGCGTCATTTCATCAAAGGCTTACGCTACAACCTTGGATCGTCGGATGTCATCGCCTCGGTTCTTCTAACCGATACTGAAGGAAAACCTACGGCTGTTTACCTGGTTCCAGCAGGAGCGACAGAGAGCTATTACGACGAGCTGAACGCGGTTGTTAGTCATAGCGAGTTACCAAGTCAGATCCTTGATGTAAATCAGGAAGATACCCTTAGCGCCGTTTAAGAAGTAGGAATAACAATGAGAACACTCGACCAGAATCAAATAGAAAACATCTTCCAGGAGTTGAGAGACAATATTTCGCCTGAGCATGGTAAGGCGATCATTGGTCTAGATAATGTAAAGCCTTCACACCACGAATTTGAGAGCCTCGAATGGCGATACCGGTTAGGTGGATACACCGAAGCTCTATGCGCTTGCGACATCCTGAGCAATAGTGTTTATGAGTCTGCAATCGCTGAAATATTCGGCCAAAGGCCAAGGGATGGAGCAGACCGTCCTGGGCGAAAACATAAGTACAGCGTGGACATCAAAACGGAACAAAACAAGCAGTTCACGTTCGATGTACCATCAATGAACCCACTCGATGCTTACTTTCAGCTCACCAAACGTATTGCTTATAAAACGATACCCGGTATCGTCTCTGTATTGGTATACGCTGGCTTTCATACTGATCGAAAACCTGATTCTTCACCTCTCAGATCCTTTGAGAAGGACGAGCTGGTATTTGTAAGCCTCGTTTAATCTATTCAAAGGAACGTGTCACTATGCTCATATTAACTCGGCGAATTGGTGAAACACTCATGATAGGCGACGACGTTTCCGTCACCATATTGGGGGTCAATGGTAACCAGGTACGAATCGGAATCAACGCACCAAAAAACATTGAGGTCCATCGCGAAGAGATATACCTCAGAATTCAGCGCGGTGATGAATATCAACCCTCCGACAACCTTGGCGGTGGTGAAAAAACGGGAAGTATCTCTGACATGGTTTACAGCAAAGGATATGGATTCATTTATTCACCGGGATTCGATGACAATATCTTCTTCCATGCTTCCGGTGTTGAAGATAACTTATTTAACGACCTCCACGAAGGTATGGATGTTTACTTCTCAGTAGAGCGGGGCAATCGTGGCCTAGTCGCAACCGGAGTTAAGAAGGTATGAGAATCCTAGCTCCAGCGAAGTTTCTGTATTCATTTCTGATTGTTCTGTTCGCTTTAGTATCGCCGTATTCATTTGCAGAAAGCTTCATGGCGAAGGTTGTCGGTGTCTCCGATGGAGATACGGTAAATGTTTTGACAGATAAGCCGTGCAATTCCGGAAAAAACTGTAAAAGCGGCAAGATCCAGTATCGTGTTCGGTTGGCAGAAATTGATACGCCTGAGAAGAAGCAACCTTATGGCAGCCGTTCCAAACAGGCCTTATCGGATCTTGTGTTCGGACGCCTGGTAAAAGTCGATACTGTTGACACTGACAGGTATGGCCGCCTGATAGCAAACCTTTATGTTGACGGGAAGTGGGTTAACGCCGAGCTTGTTAAATCTGGCAGCGCCTGGGTGTATCGACAGTATGCAAAGTCCCCCGTGCTATTTGAGCTCGAAAAGGATGCGCGGAACAACAAGCGCGGTCTTTGGAGCCTACCTGAAGCAGATCGAGTTCCACCCTGGGAATGGCGTAAGGCAAAGAGATAGCAATCAAATGCCTTTCACCTTATACATAAAATCCCTCAATGCCTCTTCCCTTACCTCATCAGTTCTTTTCTTATGATGAGTGTATTTAGAGGCTATCCAGCCGGAGTTAAAAGCATATTCCAACTGAATGAGAATACGCCTCCATGTTGATGGTCTTAGTCGTAGCTTGGCCCTTAATAGTGACTGCTGATCATCAATATTGAGAGCCGTATTACGCGCCCAATCATCATCGTCTTTTTTGTAAGTATCCAGCGTTTCTTCTGGGTCCATCAAATACTCAAGCAACAGATCATAATTGTCTTCATTAAACCCAGAATCTCTTGATAACCTCCTGAGCCTATCCAAAGTCTCAGCCCTAATGGTAATCGTGCTAAGGGTAGTAGTTTTTCGTCTTTTATACTGTCTCCAACGATCATTAAACCTTTTATATCCGGCTTCGTTTAAGATATTTTTTAAAGTAATGAAGGCGTCTTTCTGGGACACATCTTTAAGAGATGGTAATTTTTCCACGGTGTTTAATAAATCTTCAGCTTTGATTCCTCGATTGAGTGAACCGGAAGAAACGTAGGACTCCCATAACTCACTTTCCAACTGACTTTTTAATTTTTTACCCATAAAAACGTGACTTGTCACAAATGAACGTGAGCTCAATATATTTCAGATTACGCCATAAGTCACACAAAATAAAAATGTGACATTTCACGAAATTAACGATAAAACCAGTCGAATTACCAGACATGTTAGTCTTCCTCTTTAGTCTTTATGGGTAGTGAGCCTTTTAGCATCCGTACTACTGAGAAGAGCTCCTGTTTTTAATTTCCTCTCAATAATCTTGCTTGGCAGGGAAGACTTACCATCCAGGTAACGCATTGCAGTTCTGGTATCTCTCCAACCGATCCACTCTTTCAGTTCAGCGACAGAAGCTCCAGAATCTATAATCCAGTTCGCAACGCCTCGGCGCATACTATGGGTACTATACTCCTCTGGATCAACGCCTCCGGATTCCAAAAGCCCTTTGAAGAGCTTATTGATCGAGTTTGGATGTATATGGGTTTCTGAAACATCTCCCCAACGACTAACTTTTGCAAACAGAGGCACTTCGCTTTCTCTAAAGGATTTTACATCGACACCGCTACACCGTGCTTCAATCCAGTCTCTGATGGCTCGCATAGGACATAGGTTTGGCAGTGAATCCAGTTTCTTTGTTGTTCCTTGGCCATCTCTATCCGTTTTCGACTTTGGAAGAAATAACTCGAAGTATGGGGTATCTCCATCCCAATGAAATTTGATGTCACAAGCACGGATGTTAATGAGTTCGTCGGAGCGCAATCCAAACCAGAACGCCGTTAACAGCATGGCCTTGTCTCTGATAGCTCTCAGCTTCTGGCTATTCTTTTCATCCTTAATGCTTTCCTGAACTTCATCCAGGTGCGAACATACTTTTTCAATGACTCTTAACGGCGCCGGTTTTGCCTGCTTAGGTTTTTTACCAAACTTCCGCCGTATTCCCCGCATTATTTTCCGCACAAGCTCTGAATCATTAGGATTATGCTCAAAGCCGTTTTCTTTGTGCCAGCGGCCAATGAGAACCCTGCGCTGTTCCAGAGTTGCAACACTCAGCTTACCAGCGTACATCACGAGGTAGTTTTTCAGGTCTTCATCTGTGCATGGGAGCCGACCGCCAAAGACCTTTGTGAAGTGTTTGACCGCATTCTCCAATGCTCTATTGGTATTGTCGTTCTCGGATGCGTCCAAAATCGTTGCTTCTTTGGCAAGCAGGTCGAGCTCAGCAGACCTTCCCACGAAGGTGGGATCATAATCCCTTCGATCAGTCATCTTCACTGTTCCTTAATGTAGCTGTCTACGATCGACTGGATGCTTTCTGAGTTCATCACTGGAGACTCAGAGTGCGCGACTATCAACTCCAGAGGTGATTCAAGATTAGCTCTATCAATGATCACCAGAATGTGTGGCTTCTTAGCTCCCTCTGTAGAGAATGCTCTTTCAGAAAAGCTCTGCCACTCCGTCAAACCAGGCAGGGCTCTCAGTGCAAGCTGCATTGTGTTGAGCTTATGGGTTTCATCAAATGGCATTTCCGGATCGGCTATAACATCCCATGCCAGAACAAAATGTCCCCAATGAACAATCTCTAAAGAACCTGGGGCTGGGATACTATCCTTGCTGCACCCAAAGAGAACTACACCTGACTCTTTGCTGTCGATCAGATAGAAGCAGATTTCTGAATCGATCGAGGAAACATCGCCATCAATATCCCAACCAGAGGCAGCAATCCTTTCCTTTAGGGCCTCTGCTTGTCGTTTCTTCTGGAGGTGAGCCGTAAAATCAATAACAATACTTTCAGCCATAATTCCTCCTTTAATCGCCGTTGCCAGAAAGAAACTGCTCATAGAATTCCTGCTGGTTCGCAGTTAGGGCTCTGAAACCCGTAAACTTTCCATCTGCATGGCGTAACTCATCAAATCGTCCCATAGTGTCCTGATATACAATCCGTCGATTGGATAGATCATAGAGCTGAGCCAACGATTCAACCGTATAATCTGCGGCGTTAGTCACAGACGCAAAATCTGGGTCATCATTATCTTTGATGAGAATGAACGTGTCGGTATCCAGGATAACTGAATAGGAAGAGGTCATTCTTTGTTTACCAATAGCCATGCACCTCTCCTAGTGGAAATCCATTGAAACATTAAGCACGTTGAAATCCCACGAGCCATAGTAAGTACGTGCAGCGAAGAAATGCCTACGCTTTTCCATATCCGAAAAGTGTTTGAGCTGCGGTTGAGGCTCAAAGATATGATCAATGCTTTTCACCTGATCAAGAATCAACAGCCCCATTTGAACAGCTTGAAAAATCACCCGGAACATCTCATCAGCTATTTCCGAAGATTGCCCGAACAGAATCAGATCTGGCGAACCAATATTTTTCATTCCGACCGTGTAGCTGTAGCCTTTCTCATGCATAACATACAGGCCGTTCTTCAACAGTGCGCGGTGTATCACTTGGTTATGGCTTTGAATGCCATTCTCAAAAATCTTCAATTCCATGTTACCTCCGAAATGGGACGACAGGGCTTGAATTAAAATAGCTCGGGTTGGCTACTTCATCCCTCGCGATCACAGACTGCGCATATTGCTTAATAAGCTCAGCTTCTAGGATTGGCTCCTGGCTAACCAAGCCAAAAGGGCGGAGAGTGCATTCATTCGTATGACGGTTCCGGTAGAGCAGGATAATGAAATGCCGGTGACCATCTTTTTCATTGGCGCACAGTGTTTGATAGCTGGTCGTATTAACCATATAAATACCAATCAGCACGCCCAGCTCTTCAACCCGCTTCCGGATTGCTCCACCAGAGGCGTTCACATACCGCTTGAACTGTTGATCAACGGCACCACAAACCGCCTCAATTGGCTCCTTTATCTGTTTGAGCCTAACCAGATCCTGTTCAGTAAAACCCGCCAATGCGATTTGCTCGCTATCGAAGGGGTCATATACATACGCATTTACCGCTATATCTGAGTTCGCGTGAAAGCCCTCCATATTCCAGGACTTGCTGCTCAACATTTTCTTGAGCTTCTTTTTGGCCTTGTGTGCCTGAATGTCATCCATAGTTATCTCCAATTACTGGGTTCTCTATCCAACGTACACCAGGTCCTCCAACCAGCAACCCCAATCAAAAGCGTAGGTTTTCGTCCAAATGCCTCCGCAGGCCTTCACCTGACCGAAATTTTGAAAGCAGCCAAATATTGTGAATTTTTAAAGTCGGCGAACTTTACCCCCCTATCCTATCCAAAATTTTAAGCTAAGGCTAGATAATGTTCTATTATCACGCCTTATATATTCTGTATTAACGGCTGCTTTTCGTCCTGTTTCTTTATATGTTTCTTGTCACTTGAAATATACTAAGCTATTATGCTGGAAGACTAAGACTGCATCCCCCGAGGAGAGACAAATGGCTAGACCGCCAGTTATTGGATACGAGGACGTCGAAGAAGCTGTGCGAATGCTTCAGGACAAGGGAAAGCCAATCAATCCTTACCAGGTAAGATCGGTACTTGGGAAAGGCTCCGAGGCCAAAATCCTTTATTATCTGAAAGGTATGGGGCTGGACATCGAATACCAGGACGAAGATCCGCTGACAAAGCGAATCGTTAACTTGGTGCGCCCGGTGGTAGTCGAGTTGAATGAGCAGTACGAAGAACAGATCCGAAAAGAAAAAGCTGGCCTGATTGAAGAGCTGTCCTCTGAAAGAGAACGAGTTAAGTCATATAGAGACCAATTGGCCGATATGAGCGCCAAGCTGAAAGATGAGACCAGTCGCGCAGACTCCAGTTTAAAAAAAATCGAACAGCTTCAAACTGAACTTAACGCTGAGCGCAAGGCTTTGGCAGAGCAGAAGCAACGCACATTGTCACTGGAAGAAAAACTAGATAGCACGAACACCTCATTGAAAGATACCAAGCTACACCTGGAGTCCACTAAGGCTGAGCACAAGGAGTTAGTGGTTCTGCTCAAAGATGAACACGCTCGAACCCTCCAGGGTTACAAGGAAGCGCTTGAGCAATCCAATCGATCCGCAGACCGAATGAAGGCCCAATTGGAAGAGACAACCACAGTCGTCAGTAAACAGGGATTGGAACTTACGGCCCTTAAAGAACGTCTCGCCGAAGCAAGCCAAAGAGAGCAATCCTTCATTGTCCAGATAGAACAAAAGGATCGTCTAATCTCTGAGCATTCATCAAAGTTAGTCGATTTATCCTCAGAACTCGAAAAGCTTTCAACAGAAATACAGGGACACCTCAAAACGATAGCCACGCTGCGTGAGTCTGACGAGGAAAATATAAAGCTGAAATCTGAGAACGCTGCGCTCGTAAAAGCAAACGACAAGCTCTCTACCGAGCTTGATGTGCTAAAAGTGGTAATCGACAAGCTTTCCCCCAGGCAGGAGGATAAGGACAAGAAACCGGAATAAGGAGCCAATACAATTAAACGTCTATCCACTCTGGCGAAGACACGACTCCATTTGACATTACTGCCAGCCAAGGTTGAGCAATTGCCTTTCCTGGCTCTGAATGTCGATCAACCTCATGCCCATATAATGCATCGTAACCAAGGCGCTTAGCTGAGACGCATATCAACTCAATTAATCCTCTGGCGCTGTTATGTCCTACAACAGAATAAGCGGTATCGAATGGTAGCCCAGTATGGGCTGCCAAATCAGAAGCCATCTTATCTAAATATGCAGACATAGCTGGATCGCTGTACGCGACCCTCAATACATTTCCTGTCAACCATCCTTCATGCCAGTAGTCATGATTCACATTAAGTGTCCTTGATGCCATCGGATTGCGCATTACCTCTCGACGCAAATGCTCAGAGGCTGCGTAATTAGCAATTGTATCTAATAGCCTGGCATTGGATGATAGAGATACCCTGGCCAATCTGGTTCCAGCTTCTTTTGCGAAGTCACGATTGATAGTAAAAAAGATGGCCGTATGCTGTACGAGTAAATCTTCACCTGGTTTCTTGGGAGGGGGTAGTTTCCAAGCACTAAAGCTCTGGTCGGTTCCGTGGTACCAACACGGTTTATCCAAAGCGTCCGATAATTCAGATGAAATTACGGCCTTGTCCTTCGTGAGTTGATTCAAACAACACTTTTTGTATTTCTTGCCACTTCCGCAAGGGCATGGTTCGTTTCTATTACTGCCCAAGTCTACCTCTCAAATTAACTCACAGATCTTAATGAGATTGCCCGAATCATATTTCTAATATCAGCAGACGTTATCCCCTTGCTCATTACCTTGTCTGCCATAGACAGCATTTCGCGCTTTACTGTCTCAGGGATGTTCGCGTCAGCAGTTATCACAATCTTGGTAGCCTCTTTGCATTCGTGCTCGTTGTCGCGAAGAAAACGAAGAAACTGCAATCCATCCATACCAGGCATATGGTAGTCGATCAAAAGCAGGTCGAATTCAAAATCCTCGACATGCCTTATCGCATCGGATGAGCTTGAGCAAAAGGTGACTTGGACATCTTTTCTCCGAAGAAACTCAGGTGATAGAAGTTCTTCCATTTGGCTAAGATACTGTGCGTCGTTGTCAATCACTAATACTTTTAATCCATCTTCGACAACGTTATGCACATAGGATGAACTGAACCCTAAACCGTTACCTACGGACACTACCTCACTTCTACTTCCGATGGCAGTTTCGTTCTCGATGGCGATTAGTTCAGATTTACAATCGGCAGGAATGCGAATGGATACTTTAGTTCCAAAGTCTTTCTTACTTTCAATCTCAATTGTTCCACCAAGGAAATCTGCGAATTTGTGCATCGTGGCCATTCCGATACCCCAACCATCTCGTTTGCGCTTGATGTGATTCTGCAATTGATTTGGTCGAGCTGTTAAGACCTCAATGTCTTTCTCTGTCAACCCAACACCACTATCATGAACAGTAACGAGAAGGGCTTTATCTTCTACCTTGTACGATACTTTAACGAATCCCCTATTGGTATATTTCACCGCATTATCAATAGCATTTGAGACGATGATCGATACCAGGTCATAATCAATGTAAACCTGATCACGCATGTCGCCCACAGCAAAGCAATTCCAAGATACGGCCTGCTTAGCTTTACACTTTACTGAAAACTGCTTATCGAGATCAGAGAATAATTTTCTGACATCTATCCAATCATCATTTCTGGTTAGCGATCCGTTTTCGAGTGCGGACAAACAAAGTATTGAAGTAATGTGTCGATCAAGGGCATCAATATCAGAGAAACATTTCTTAAGCGTTGACAAAACATCAGCATGACGTTTTTCAGAGTTGTGATGGATAGCTATATCAAGAAAAGTCTTAATACTTCCAATTGGAGTTCTGAGTTCGTGAGCAGCGATCTGCAATATGTTGTGCTTTAGCTCATAGATCTGTTCTTGATGTTCAATATCACTCCAATTTTTTTCCAACTCTTTGGAAATCGTATTGAAGTATTCAGCAAATTGTGAGATTTCCCTAATTGTAGAATCTTCTGATAATCGTATTCCTCTTTCACCTCCGGCCAGTCGATTAGCTGAGACTACCATGTTAGAGAAATTCCTGGTGATGGATCGGAGAACGATAAAAAAGATAACGACGGTTATGACGCCAAATAAAAATGAAAACAGAAGGGATTTCAGAATGGGAGAAAGCGCTGCATTGGCACCGAAAATATCAGTGTACGAAATTAATAATGTCCCCACATGCTTTTGGTCAGGAGGGTAACTATCTTCATTCAAAAGATCATTTTCGATTACCGACTTAGTTATTGACGACGCTGAGTAGATCGGTAATTCTTTTGAACTAAGATCAGAAACCTCTACACCATCATATCCATCGCTTTTTACAAAGCCGATAATGTTATTATTCGGATCAAGAACAGTAATACTGTAGATAAAGCTGTAATCTTTCAGATCATCAAGAGTAGCGTCGATGATTTCTTTGTTACCAGCTTCAATTGCGTATGCAAGGATATTTGTTGAATGGAGCTCGGTAATGCCTTTGATGTTTTTAAGCTCTAAGTCAACAAGCTTTTCATTTTGATGGTGTATGGTAAAAATGATCGGCGCGTAAATGACGATCGAAATTAGTACCACTGATGCGCAAAGTAATGTCTTATAGGAAATCCTTTTCTTACTGCTCATGTATTTCTCCATACTTCATGAGATTTCTCAAATCCAACTGAAACGCCTCTGCTAATTTTGAATTAACAACTACCTTGGCCTTAGTTGGTATCGAGGTCGTAGTAGACAACTCTCCCGTTTCATAAAATGAGTGAATTCTGTTTACCATTTCCGACAAGACAAGTTCCTTGTCGAAGTAGGCAGCGACGACGCACCCTACTCCCCCGTCAACCAATCTCGGTGTATACGCGATCGCCGGAACTTTGAGTTGATAGAGTGAATAGAGCATCGCCTTCAGCGAGTGCGGATCATAAATTATACTGGACGGTATAACAATGAATGCATCCAGATTGTTGTCCTCTACAAATCGAGCGATGAGCTGAGCCGGATTCTCAGTCTCATTCAACTCCTTCTGCACCAAGGAAAAACCACCAATTTTATCAGGCAAATCACGCCCAAATAGGAAGCCTGTCTCACTATCAACAAAAACTCCGATACGAGGCTCTAGCCCAGGATACATTTGCTTGATCAGCTTGACGTGTATTGCGGGATTGATGTCACTGAATACCGCCGACCTTAGAGGGCCAGCACGGTATTCTGATCTTGGAATGAAACCACTTAGTACGGGAAGGTATCTGAAGCGCTTATCATGGTTGACTGCATGGGTAGCTTCATTGCCAATAGTGACTACTAATTCATAGTCATCGAGTGATGGCGGTAAATCAGTATACAGCCTCAACTGCCCTGCACTTCCAGGTGCAGCCTGGATTATGGAATGAGCAAGACTGGCATATTGCTCAGAATATTCGGGGACAACAACCATGACTTCTGCACAAGCCAGTCTTGCGAGAACATTTAGAGCGCAACCAAACAGAAGTCCGCCGATATTCCCTTGTGGAAACCGGCGCATATCATTTTTTCTTTTTATTCAGAAGTTCGGACAACTCTGCCTTGATTGCCATACGCAAATAATCAGATGGGCAGTCCGTTTTAAATGGGTCAGAGTAGTCTTGTGCGAATTGGGCAACTTTGTCCTTCAACCTAACGAGATCTTTACTGGACAACGATTTAAAATGTTCGCCTGTCTCTTCTGTAACAAGCGACATGATAACAAACTGTAGTTTTTCCTCGTTGTCTTTAGCTTCCTGCTGGAGATCTGTAATTGACGGAGCCGGTTCGCCAGATTCGTTGACGAATGGATAAAAACCTCCAACTTTCCACCAGGTCTTTATCTGAGAGATGTCGTGACGAAATTTGTACTCAAACTGAAGCGCTTGGATAGCAGCATCAATCTTCCGCATCGGTGGAGAGTGCTCCTGAAACCACGACCGAACGGTTGTGTATTTCAGATCAGCAAAAACGCTTGGGGATTTTTCAGCAAGATAATTCTGGAATTCGGCGACCCTACCCCTTCCTTGTTTGAAGCCTATTTGATCCAGAATGTGATTAAGTCTGTCGCCTGGTAGTTCAAAGGCTTCAAGTTCAGTGTTTCGGTTAGTGTTCATTGTTCGCGCTATCACCTTTTTGGGGCGAGTCTCCTATATTGCAGCATGGACAGCCACAAATAGGGGCTCAGGCGACGAAAATCCTATTTACGGCACAATTTATTGTAGTTGTTGCCTCTTTTCGGGGCCAAAGTGCAATAAAAATCATAGAATCAAATATACTCATTTTGATAGCGCAAGTCCATGATGGACATCCAAAACGGCCCGATCTATGGCTATCCTTCCTTCGGGTCCGTCAAAGGTGAATAGTCATTGCCTTGTTTGCACTGAAGTTTGCTAAAGAGGGAAAGCATTCCCTATTGAGAAGGTATACCCTCAACTCAGATTGGGATCGTTGCCCTTCAACTGACATCCTGACAATGTTTTGACCATTAGAGCCTCGCTGATGAATGTCAAGTGATTCCAGTTCTTTCTGGAGTAAGGTATAGACTTTCTTGTCCCCTGCCCTTTTCTCGTATAAGCGTTTCTTCAGCGAATTTTTGTCCAGGTACAGGTTAAAAATCGCCGGTGTAACCAAAGCAACGTGGTTTTCGAGGATATGTACCGGGGCCTTTGATTCATTCACTCGAATGTTCCGGCGCGAGATGCCCTTCAACAACCAGGCAACGAAGTCGTTTTGCACAAGAAGGTCTTCTTGCACTCTTCTGGAGTGCTTCCACAAGTTCTTAGCTTCACTGGAGCTAACGCCGGTACTGGCATGGACAGAGCTTTGAGCATCTTCCGGGATCTGTACTTGTGTTTGCTTAGCAGTAAGGTTTGACAGAGACTTTGTTGTTGGCACTTTGACTTCAGGCTGTTTCTGCTTGGCTTGCAAAACTTCGTGTTCGGCCTTAGCTACAGGCAATTCCTTTGGGGGCTGTATAAGCGGCTTATCATCATCAATCTTTTGATTTAGTACCTCTGCGTTCTTATCCACAACAGGCTGCTGTGTTTGAGTAGCGTGTTCAGATTCCTCCGGATCACTTTCAATAACATTCCCAGCCTTATCGACCGGGAGCACTTCGCCATCAAAGGTATCAGGGTTACTTGTTGGCCAGATGATTTCGTTCTTAAATCTCAAGAAAGTTAGTTTCTGTTGCCAGTTCTTAGCAAAGTCGTTTATCTCTGCGGTCCAGACACTATCCCCTTCTGAATTCGGTATCAGCAAATCATGCTCCCTCAACACTTCAAATAAGCGCACAATGTTTTTGGGGATACCTTTATGGCCTTCGTTTAGTAACTGGACTCTAACCGCCTCCATTGTTGCTTTTGATACCACCCATGTATCAGTTTCAGTTACCCATATGGCTGCACCTGGCTTATTGCGTTTGAGATCTCCGTCATTGATTAGCTTCCTTAGAGAAACTATCAACTTTTCATGTAGTGGTACGGCACTGGAATGATCTGTTCTTATGCCGGTATCAGCTCCAAGATTCTTAGCTACGCTTGCACTATCAGCAGTTCTTACGATTTCTGCGATGGCCTGTCCACCAAAGGTTGAGTGGGTCACTGTGCTAAAGAGTTGAGCAAGCAGTTCTGTGTCCTCAAAAACCCACTGGGCAGCTTTCCTGGTCAGCAGCCTTGGCAAAAGAGACATTGCAGCTTTTTCATGAAGCGATTTCGCTATCTTGGCGTTACTAGCTCGCTTTTTGTATCGGTAACTGTACTCTGCTTCAACAGGAATGTTTCCATACCAGGGATGCCAATGTTGGAACTCCCCTCCTCTTTCCCTGTAAACAACCTCAATATCGGTTACGATCTTGCCTATATCATGCGCGAGAATCGCAATGAAAGCTCCAAACCTCCAGCGATCAGATGCTGAAGCAATATGTTCTGGTTCTGAGTTTGGAGGTAAGACATATCCTTGAGCAATTCTAATGCCCGCATGGAGCGCTTCGAGAGTGTGGTCAATCAAGCCTCCAGCTTTTGAATGATGGTGGATTTCAGAAGCGGGAACCTCCTGAACTAACTCAGCGAATTGTTCTATCGCATAGAGGTAGTGATTAGCCCATACCTCTTCAGTAATGCTGAAGAGTCGTTTGATCTTTCTTATCAGGGCTTGCCGCTCAGAAGTATTCAAAAGGTCCTTCCCGGATCTCGCAATCGAATACTTGGGTAATGACTGAACAACTTCGTTTTGATCCGGTTTACGTCTAAAAAATGTAGTTAACATGGGCATACCTCCGCAACGATAGGATGCCTTACTCTAAAACCGGAAAGGAGGGAAAAAGGGTCAGTGGAGCCTGACCTAAAAAGCATCGTAGCGGTAGGTCTTGTGTAGGAAAATCTGGAGAATCGGAAACTTTAAACTTCATACTATGGTAAACGGCTGGATATGACACAAGACAAAACAAAGCTGACCGCATTCACTCTCAAGCTGAGTGACGATGATAGACAGACAATGAAGCTCGTTTGCGCCGTAGACAGTGCTTTCAAGTATCAATATCAAATGTTCGATGCTGCTGTGTGCTGGGCGATAGAAAACAAAGAAAAGTTAGTCGCTATAGCTAATCCAAAAGATGGTGATAACCGCTCTTACTATGTCAGTGATACTGCTGATCAGATTAAAGTTTTGGAAGAACAGTGGAATTGCAACACCACGAGGGCTCTCTATACAGCGGTGGTGACTTATCTGAAGTTTCGTGAGGCTGGTTTAAGGGTAGATGACAAAATAGCTTCTAATGCCTCTTAATGAGCTCCTGATGAATTAGCCTTTACGTCTTTGTGAAGGCTTTCTTTTCTTTTTAAAAATAAAAAAATATTGTCTTTGTGCCTTTCACATTTGGGACCGTAGGTCGGATTAACTATAATAAATACAAAGTATTTATTATCTGTTTAAAAAGAATAAATAACGGATTAATGACGGATTAAAAACGGTAGGCCCTCGGTAGGGTTTCTCGCTAAATGTCCTGTAACCCTTGATATTACTAGCCTCCATCATTTTTTCGCTATGCCAAACCTAAGTGTTTTACTATGCCAAACCTTACTACTGCTCTATGGGAAACCTAAGTGGTATTCACTGCCAAACCTTGGTATTATTCTACGTCAAACCCTACCCTTCTATTTTTATACAACCCCGTCCACACGATATACACAGCATATCAACACCTTAATCACAGGTTTATGCACATGCGGCTGTTCACGATCCCCTTTCCCTAGCATAAACCTTAGTACTTTTAGTTCGATTTATAACCATATATACCCTTTCTATGCCAAACCTTAGTATTGCTCTATCTCAAACCTTAGTAAGGTTTGGCATAGAGTTTGGCTTGTATTGTTGTTTATCCTAGCTAAGTGTTTGTAAAAATTGATGAATTACAGATGAAATTTGTACAAACACATAGAAATTTACCTCATTTGGGCGTTTTTTATGCTCTGCCCTACTCTATCCCAAACCTTTGCTTTCATCGCTTCTTATGGATTTGATGCCCAACTCTATCTAAAACCTAAGTAAAAAATGCTGTTCCAGCGTGATTTTTGGACTTTGGGAGGCGCTTTTGGTGAGGTTTGGGGTAGAGAAAGGCCGGTATTCAGCTAGATCCCGGCAAAAACTGAGGTTTGACGTAGAGAAAGGATTTTAAAAGTCGATTTCGTCTTTGATTTCTTGGATACGTGAGACTGGATGCTCTTCAGGCTTCGGATCGTTACCCAGCAGTGCGTTCGCAACCTTGTTGTTAGCAGCTACCTGCTTTGCAAAGGTATTGGATGCATATAGTTCGAACCGCCAATCAACTATTTTTTTGCCTTCTTTTTTAGGGATCATTTCGTAACGTTCGAGCACATCCTCGTTAACCAGGTCATCCATAACGTCTTTAAAAAGTGCCTTGTCCTGGTAGGTATTCTGATATGGGTCCTTCATTGCGCTGATCAGTGTGCTGAGTAAGATCGTATAAGGTTTACCTGGAGAGGCCTGAACCCAGCGGTGACACAACCTTTTGTAGGTTAGTCTGGTGTAGTGGCGTTTAAACTCCAGTGCTTTTGCGTAGTTGTACCGTCTGAAGTTCAAAGTAAGGATCACATCAGTGACCATTGGATGGAAGCAGACGAAGGAACGAGTTTCCTTTTTATTGCCCCTGTCCGCTATGGCCATGATTGGGAAAAATGGCGCTGATAGGTCTATTGAGTTGTCCATACTTTGTATCGAAAGTATGGAACGATTCATTATATGGAGAGCTTCTCGGATCTCAGAATACGAATATGACTTCCCTACCCTCTTGAGCTCTTCATAAATTTCATAAAGCGTGAAGGCAATCCCGACAAACTTTGTGCCAGCGTTTGTACCTGTTGTTGCTTCATAGGCTTCAGCTCTTCGTTCGGTCGCAAGCTTGCGTAGTACGTCTTCTATGATCTCTTCCCTTGCGCCTGGAAAAACAAAGACCCTTTGCTTTGTGCCGCCTTTTACACGCTCAATATTTGCCGCTGTGACAGAGATCCGAAGTTCCATGTCTTTGTAGTTGGTTATGCGGGTGAATTCTGTTTCTTCTGCCGAAGCTGAACTCAGGTATTTATTGTGCTTGTCGTATAAGAATTTACCGGCGAGATCGTAGATTTCGAGTGTATTGCTGTAGTTCTTGTCCAGTAGTGGATCAAGCTCGAAAAGATCAAGGTTAAGTTGCTGCGACTTAATCGGCTCCAAATCATTTTTATTCATATTTTTTATTCCTACCGCAACAAAAGCTTCATACCCAAGATCACATTAGAGCACCAAATACGGCTTATATTAACAGATTGCCCTTAAAAATTAGCATATTCACCAAATAGTGCTTTTTTTTAGTAAAGCGTGAATATAGAATCGGATTATCCACGATACGTGAAAAAAGTCAATTTGAACAGCAAAGGATACCGAAATGACCGATAACGACACCCAAAAAAGCTACCTGCTGGCTTCTCTTAAAAAGATCAGCACAGTGGTAAAACGCGGCGAGACCATCATGAAAGAGATTCCTGGTCTGGTCCGCAAGACACAAAAATCCAAGCATGATCCGGAGTGGCTGGAGGTCGCTCAGGTAGATGAACGTATTCAGAAACGTCGTTACGGTACAACTCAGGCTGCTGAGCTTGCAGGTATCAGTCACTCTCTCCTTTACGCGGCAGAACAAGATGGGCGGCTACCAGAACCAGAGTATCGTTTAGATACAGCTAAGAAGGTTCGTTCTGGATACACCATGAATCATATAAATCATATTCGCCAGGTGTTCAATACGGCTCCTCGAAAGCCTGAAGGTGCGTCGGCTGCTGTGGTTGGCATCCTCAACTTGAAAGGTGGAAGTCAGAAGACAACTACCTGTCACTTGTTTTCTCAGTACCTTGCAATGAAGGGGTATCGCGTTCTCTTACTTGATACTGATCCCCAAGGGTCATTGAGTTTCTTCTTTGGGAAGAGACCCGACGATAACGTTCATTATGAAAACACCATCGCACCGTTCTTTCTGGAAGATGACGAAGCGCTGGTAGAGGCCGGACATCCAGAAGGCGCATCTCGGTCTTTGCATTATGCGATTCAGAAAACCTACTGGGACAACATCGACATTATTCCGAGTTGTTTGCAGAACCTTAATATTGACTTGATGATGCCGAAGGTTATGGATGATGCGAACGTCCCTTTCATCGACCGAATTATGAAATTGCGTAGTGGGTTGGTTGAGGTAGGAAAGGATTACGACTTCATTGTTATTGATGGAACCCCTTCTTTAAACATCAGCACGCTAAATGTGGTGTCTGCATGTGACATGGTTTTTGTGCCCACTCCAGCGGCTATGTTGGACTTTGCATCAACGCTTCAATTCGCCGGTTTGGTGGCTGAAACCATTGAGACATATGACGAAGGAGGAATCTATCCAAACGTCCCTGACATGCGTTTCTTCATTACAAAGTATTCCGGCAGTAGTTATGCTCAGTTCATGGGCCAGATTATTCGCCGTGTGTTCACTGTCGAAAGAGGAGATGTTCTATCTAATGAAGCACACGCCTCTGACGAAATTGGTAAGGCTACAAACTCTACTTACTCAATCTATGAACAGAATCCCGCAGAGTCTGATAATCGTAAGAGACTGAAATCAACTTGCGAGATGTTCGATAAGTTATTTGAAGAAATGCACGATGCAGTTTGGGAAACATGTTACGAAGAGGTTCTGAGAACTTCGCATCTGGATAAAATTGATCAAATTATGGCAAATGCAGATTCAGTGAAAGCGGAACTGGAGGAAGCAAAAGCTAGAGCAGGGGAGGGTATGTAATTATGGCAAATGACAAGTATGGGAATATTGACGAGCTGCTTTCTGGGGCAGGATCGGACGAAAAAGAAGACAACACTCCGCGTCGAAGCCGGAGACCTTCTCCGGCATTGGGTGTGATGACGGGTGATAAGCGTCCAACAAGCGTTACCGATGGTTTGAAAGCCGATAAGCAGAAAGCGGAAAAAGCACTCGAAGAGGCCCAGCAGAAGTTTGAGATGGAAAAGGCAGATCTTCTGAAAGCACTAGAAGAAGCAAAAAATTCTGGGTCTGAAGGTGCTCCTATTGTGCTCACTATGCCTGTAACTAAGCAGGAAGTGACTTTCGAGCTTCGACGTGTTGATACGTCTCTAATTGATGTTTCTCCTGAGAATGAGCGTATTCAAGAATTCCTGGATGAAATATCTCTCCAGGACATACTGCCATCCATTAAGAAACACGGGCAGCAAAAGCCTGGTACATTGCGCCCGACAAAAGATGGCCGGTTTGAGTTGATTGAAGGTTCTCGACGTTTAGCAGCGGTCAAGTTGGCAAAGCAGGAATACTTGGCACTTGTTGGTGATGTACCAGATGCAGATGTGCGAGAACTCGGCATCATCGAAAACAAGCATCAGGATGTAAGCCCATATGAAAAAGCCAAAGCCTATCAGAAACAGATTGAGCGTGGAGAGTATGAGAATTGGACCCAGTTGGGTGCGGCCAAAGGAATTAGCTCTTCGCACATATCACGTTATCGTGCTTGCGTAGAACTGGATGAAGTGTTTGTTCGCATCCTTCCGTCGCCATCCGATATGCCTCTCTCTTATGGTGAGACGATTGCGCAGTTGAAGAAGAAAGGTGAGCGCGCTCTGATTGGCAAAGCCCACGAATTGCTTGATATGAGAAAAGCTGCCCTTAGTGAAAAGACAGAGCTTCCTGATGTAGAGGAGGTTATCAAGATTCTCAAGAGTGCTGTGAGAACTAAAGTGGAAGAGCCAAAGACGTGGAAGCCTGTTGTATATAAATCGAAAGATGGCAAAACTCTGAAGCATTCCGTCACGAATAAGGGCGCTACCAAATTTGAAATAACTGGTGTGGACGACTCTCAGCTTGAGAAGATCCTGTCCTTCTTGACCACAACTCTTAAGGTTGATGCTTAACCGAGAACGGTAGATTCCCGTGGCGGGAACTTGGATCGATAGGGGCGCATTCCCGTGGCGGGAATAGCGCCCTTTTTGTTGTCTAAGCCATTGAAAATAAAGTGTTTTTTTT